>JANPBQ010000295.1:0-1869 GCA_031430555.1 Betaproteobacteria bacterium | reverse complement strand
TGAGTTGTTCACGGCGTCGCGCGGCGGCGGTGCGTTTCTAAACGATCGTCGGATTCGTGTATCAAAGACGATCAATTTGAAAGACGCCATGCTCGGCACCGGATTTCCCTTCAAGGAATTCTCCGGCATCGACCGCTACCTGGCGCTATTCAAGGATCTCACACCGAAATGCGCGGCCATTCGCCGCCCCGGCTCGGCGGCATTGGATCTTGCGTATGTGGCATGCGGTCGCTATGACGGCTTTTGGGAAATCGGCCTTAGCCAATGGGACATGGCCGCGGGCGCCTTGATGATCAAGGAAGCGGGCGGCCTCGTCACCGACTATTCAGGTGAAGACCAGTTCATGGATCGCGGCAGCATCGTCGCGGCTACGCCGAAAGTATTTCCCGCGTTGCTGCAAACCGTTCAGGCGCACTACAAAGTTTGAAACACGGAGTCGATGCCATGCATCGCATCGTCATCGTCGGCGGCGGGGCCGGTGGGCTGGAATTGGCGACGCGCCTGGGCGATACGTTGGGTCGACGCGGCAAGGCTTCTGTCACACTGATCGACCGCAGCCGCACTCATCTCTGGAAGCCTTTGCTGCACGAAGTCGCCGCCGGCAGCATGAATATTCATGTGCATCAACTCGATTACCTCGCGCAGGCGCGCTGGCACCATTTCAAATTCGCGCTCGGCGCACTTGATGGTTTGGATCGCGCCGCGCATGAAGTCAAGGTCGCCGCGGTGCGTGAGGAAGACGGTATCGATGTGCTGCCGCCGCGCCGCATCGCCTATGACACGCTGGTGATCGCCATCGGCAGCCAGTGCAATGACTTCGGCACACCGGGGGTCAAGGAACATACGTTCACACTCGACAGCGCGTGGGAGGCAAACCTTTTTCACCGCCGATTGGTGAACGCGTGTTTCCGCGCCAACTACGCCGCCGATGGGCGCGTGCTGAACATCAACATCGTCGGTGCGGGTGCCACGGGTGTCGAGTTGGCCGCCGAATTGCACAACACGATTCGCGTACTTGCGGCGTATGGGCTCGATCAATTCGATTGCGAAAAACAAATTCGCATTCACATCACCGAGGCCAGCCCGCGCATATTGGCGGGGCTGCCGGATCATATCGCCGATGCTACGCTGGAAACCTTGAAGGAATTGAATGTTGCCGTGCGCTGCAACGAACGCGTGGTCGCCATTGACAGCGACGTCATTCGCACCGCCAGCGGTGCCACACTGCCGGCCGATTTCACCATCTGGGCGGCGGGCATCAAGTGTGCGGACGTATTGCGCGATCTCGATGGACTCGAAAGCAATCGCCTGAATCAACTCGTCACGCGGCAATCATTGCAAACCTCCCGCGATGCCAACGTGTTCGCACTCGGTGATTGCGCCGAATGTCCATGGGTCGACGGGTGCTTTGTGCCGCCGCGCGCGCAATCGGCGCACCAGCAGGCGAATCACCTGATGAACGTCGTCAAACGAAGGCTCGCGGGAAAGCCGCCGGACGATTTTCACTACCGCGATTTCGGCTCGCTCGTCTCGCTCGGCAACTACCAATCGGTCGGTACGTTGATGGGCTTTGTCTCGCGCGGCAGTGTGCGCGTCGAAGGCATTGTCGCGAAACTCTTCTACATTTCGCTCTACAAACTGCACTTGTGGACACTGCACGGATTCTGGCGCATGGCGCTGGATACGCTCGCGCGCATGATCAAGCGGCAGACCGAGCCGCGCGTGAAATTGCATTGATCGCGATGAACGACAAATCCCTCAGCGGCCATACCCCGATGATGCAGCAATATTTGCGCATCAAAGCGGAGCATCCCGATACGTTGTTGCTGTACCGCATGGGCGATTTCTACGAGCTGTTTTTCGATGACG
>JANPBQ010000294.1:0-16225 GCA_031430555.1 Betaproteobacteria bacterium | reverse complement strand
GCCGCCGATGTGATGAACAAGATCACGCCGGCCGACATTTCGGATCCGGAAGAAGTGATCGCGCGCGCGAAAGCCTTGAGCCAGGAATTGGCGACCACGATCCAGCCGGGCTTCGAGGCGCTGGTGTTCAAGGCGTCACGCGGCATCGAGGACATTTATGAATTGACCTATATCCGCAAGGACGGCAGCCGTTTTCCGGCCATCGTCTCGGTCACGGCACTGCGCGATGCGCAAGGTGGTGTGATCGGCTACCTGTTGATCGGCACCGACAATACGGCGAGGAAACAAGTCGAAGCGGAGCAGAAAAAACTCGACCAGCGCCTGCGCGACCAGCAGTTCTATACGCGCTCACTGATCGAGTCAAACATCGACGCGCTGATGACCACCGATCCCTCCGGCATCATCACCGACGTCAATAAACAAATGGAAGCCCTCACTGGCTGCACGCGCGACGAATTGATCGGCGCGCCATTCAAAAACTATTTCACCGACCCGGAGCGGGCCGAGGCCGGCATCAAGCTGGTGCTGAGCGAAAAGAAAGTCACCAATTACGAGCTCACCGCGCGTGCGCGCGACGGCAAGCAAACGGTCGTGTCGTACAACGCGACTACTTTTTATGACCGTGATCGCACGCTGCAAGGCGTGTTCGCGGCGGCGCGCGATATCACCGAGCGCAAACTGCTCGATCAGGCGTTGCAGGAAACCAACGTTGCATTGGAGGGCGCCAAATTCATCGCGGAAAAGGCCAATCTGGCCAAATCCGATTTCCTCTCCAGCATGAGCCACGAGTTGCGCTCACCGCTCAACGCCATTCTCGGTTTCGCCCAGTTGATGGATTCCGATTCACCGCCGGCGACAGTCTCGCAGAAGGCCAGCATCGACCAGATTCTTCACGCCGGTTGGTACCTGCTGGAATTGATCAACGAAATTCTCGATCTGGCCGTGATCGAATCCGGCAAGCTCTCGTTGTCGGTCGAGCCGGTGTCGCTCGCCGAAGTGATGCTGGAGTGTCAGGCGATGATCGAGCCACAGGGGGCCGCGCGTGGCATCAAACTGACTTTTCCGCAATTCGACCGCCCGTGCTATGTGCATGCCGACCGCACCCGCATGAAGCAGGTGCTGATCAATCTGCTGTCGAATGCGATCAAATATAACCAACTCGATGGCGCGGTCAGTGTCGATTGCACGCCCAGCGGCACCCATCGCACGCGCATCAGCGTGTCCGATACCGGTTCGGGCCTAAGCGAAGAAAAGCTGTCTCAGTTGTTTCAGCCGTTCAATCGCCTTGGTCAGGAAAGCAGCGTCGTCGAAGGCACCGGCATTGGCCTCGTGATGAGCAAGCGCTTGGTTGAATTGATGGGCGGCGAGATCGGCGTCGAGAGCACCGTCGGTGCGGGCAGTGTGTTCTGGTACGAACTGGATTCGTCGGTGGCGCCGCAAGCATTGATTGAAACCGATACCCATCATCCGGAGCCGGTGCAGGCCTCACACGACGCGGCGGTACACACGCTGCTGTACGTCGAAGATAACCCGGCCAACTTGACGCTGGTCGAGCAACTGATCGCGCGACGTCCGGACATGTGCCTGTTGAGCGCGGTGAATGGCATTCTCGGTGTCGAGATGGCGCGCCGCCACCTGCCCGAGGTGATTCTGATGGATATCAATTTGCCCGGCATCAGCGGAATCGAGGCGCTAAAAATTCTGCATGACGATCCGCAGACCACGCATATTCCGGTGCTGGCCCTCAGCGCCAACGCGATGCCCACCGACATCAAGCGGGGCATCGATGCCGGCTTCTTCCGCTATCTCACCAAGCCGATCAAAGTGGGCGAACTCATGGAAGCACTGACCGTCGCGCTGGAATTCGCGAAAAACAATACCGGAAAAGGAAAGTAGCCCCAATGGTGACTTCAAACGATATTCACAACGCAAAAGTCTTGGTCGTCGACGATCAGGACGCGAACGTGCAATTGTTGATTCAAATGCTGCGCGGCGCGGGTTATGCCTGCGTCACGTCCACCACCAACCCGCTTGAAGTCTGCGGCCTCCACCTGAAAAATCGTTACGACCTGATTCTGCTTGATCTGCAAATGCCCGGCATGGATGGCTTTCAGGTGATGGAGGGTTTGAAGGAAATCGAAGCGGGCGGCTACCTGCCGGTGCTGGTGCTGACGGCGCAACCAAAACTCAAACTGCGCGCATTGAAAGCCGGCGCGAAGGATTTTGTCAGCAAACCGTTCGAGTTGGCCGAAGTCATGATCCGCGTCTACAACATGCTCGAAGTTCGCCTCCTGCACCTCGAATCTAAACGCCTCTACGATCAGGTGGTGGCCGAGCAAAAAGTCTCCGAGCGACTGTTGCTAAACGTGTTGCCGCCAACCATTGCCGAACGGCTGAAAGGGCGCACCGAAGTCGTGGCTGATGGTTTTACCGAGGTCATCGCCGATACCTTTTCCAATGTCACGGTGCTGTTTGCCGACATCGTCGAATTCACCAAGTTTTCCGAGGGCGTCAGTGTGGAGGTGTTGCTCGGCGTGTTGAACGATATTTTTTCCCGCTTTGACCGCATCGCCGACGAACGCGGTCTCGAAAAAATCAAGACCATTGGCGATTGTTACATGGTGGCGGCCGGGTTGCCGGTGGCGGTGGCCGATCACACCAACCGCGCGGCGCATATGGCACTCGACATGAACGATGCGATGGAGCGCTTCAATGAAGAAAGCCACTACAAATTGAAAGTGCGCATTGGCATCGATTCCGGCGCGGTCGTAGCCGGCGTCATCGGCAAACGCAAATTTTTATACGACGTGTGGGGCGATGTCGTCAACACCGCGAGCCGGATGGAGTCGCACGGCGTCGCCGGGCGCATTCAAGTCACCGATGCGACGCGCGAACAACTGGGCGAAACCTTTAATTTTGAACAGCGCGGCATCATCAACGTCAAAGGCAAGGGCGACATGCATACCTGGTTTTTGAATAGCCGGGCGGCGTAGCGGTGCATTAAGAATTGCGACTCGACATGTGGCTCAATCTGCCGCGCAAATCTTGCTTCATTTCCCCATTCCGTTCATTTTTCTCCGTTCGCCCTGAGCCTGTCGAAGGGCCACGTGCATCCAGCCCTTCGACAGGCTCAGGGCGAACGGTACATTTGCGAAGATCCGAACAGCCCCCGTAGCCCGGAAGCAGCGCGGCGTATTCCGGCGAGATGTTAAATCATAACAACCGTCCTCGATTGCGCTACGCTTCATCGCGGCTACAAGATGTCGCAAGGCAGTAGGATGGGTGGAGCGCAGCCATACCCATCGTCCCTGTGAGTAGACATGATGGGTATCGCTGCGCTCCACCCATCCTACAAAATAGGCATCACGGCCTCAATCGAGTGCCATGAGAGCCGGCCCCGGTGAGCTTGAAGCTGGGGGCGAACGGTGCTTGATAGCGCTAACCGAACAGGTTTGAAGCGCACCCCGTAGAAATCATTACACCCTGTTTCTCCATCGCCTCAATTGCCCGCCACCGGCAAATCTCCCTGCTGCCGCAAATATTCCTTGCGCTTCATCGTCAGATATTCGACGCGGTCCATTTCGTGCAATTGCCGCGGATAGCGCTCGACCGCATTGAACCAGTCGCCGATGCGCCGTTCAAACTGGGCGGTTTCCGGCAACGCCAGTGCACCGAGAAATGATTCTATGGCGAGGTAATAACGCATGGTGTTGCGCTCCGATTGGCCGCGCATGCCGTCGATAAACGTCGGTTGGCCATCCTGTTCGGTGCCGACGACCGAAAAGCCGACTTTGTTGCGGCCCACCGTACTGAAATACGCCAGCATGGCGAATTTTCCGGTGGCACCGAATCCATACGCATACGAAAGATGCAAGAACGTCGATCCGTTTTCCAGCGGAATCGCTTCCAGCGTGATGCGATAGTCGTGCGTGCCGAGTGGGCCGGTGTCGGCCGTCAATGCGACACGCATATATTCCGCCCGCTGGTCGGTGAGCCGCCAGACAAAAGCGAGGCGATAGGATTGCTCAACCGGCTGATCATATTTTTTCCCCAAATTCATCAGCAGCGCCGTTTTCTGGCCATCGGGCACGATCTTGCAGTACTTGGTATTGAGATGCAGGATGAGAATTTCGCACCAGCCTTGCGGCACGCTCAGCGCTTTGCCTACCTTGTCGAACGTGTACGGCACCACCGCATAGATTTCACCGTTGACCGCATTCGGCCCTTCGCTCGATTCCAGCACCAGCGGGCGATTGAATGAGTTGGTCGCCAATTGATCGTGAAGCGCCGTGTGACGCGCACGCAACACCGATGCGGCCCCGCTATCGATGCCGATGGTCGCTGGCAGCGCAGCGCGGGCCTGGGTAAACCCGGTTGTCAGCCAAAGCGCGACCGCCGCCAGCATCACCATGACATACGGTATGGCGGAGACGCGCGCCACCCTTGTGGGACTCTCGCCGATTTCCTGCGTTGAATTTTCCATGGGGTATTTCACGTTTTCTTTTCGTCTTTAATTCAGTTTCACAACCAGTAAACCCAGATGCGGGCCGCTTGTTCCTTGACACGATTGACCAACGATCGTTCGCGCCAGGCGGACAAGGTGATCGCATCGGACTCCGCCAGATCCTTGACGAACATCGCATTCATTTGCGTGCCGAACTCGACACCCAGAACGATCGCATCGACTTCGTCGTTGTGCAGGAAGCTCCGCCAATCGAGATTGGTTGACCCGATCGTCGACCAGACGCCGTCGATCAGCGCCGTCTTGGCATGCAGCAGCGATACCCGCCGCTCAAAAATCTTGACGCCGAACGTAAGCAAATCGCTGTAGTAGGAACGGCCCGCGTAATAGATCAGGGCTGAATCGGTTTCGCCGGGAAGGATGATTTTCACATCCACGCCGCGCCGTGCCGCCTCCCGGAGCGCGTCCATGATGAGTTTGTCCGGTGCGAAATAGGCGTTGGTGATATAGACCGATGTTTCCGCGCTGTTGATGACCGAAATCAGCGTGTTGTACATCTGCCCGCCGCCGGCATCGTCGGACGAGCTGCCGATGGCGCGTACGACTTCCTTGCCCTTTGGCACGAGTGGCGGAAAATATTTCCGATCCGCCAGCGCCTCACCCTTTTGCTTGGCCCAGGTGTCGATGAAAAGTTTCTGGAACTCCGCCACCACCGGCCCTTCGACCAGCAAATGCGTATCGCGCCATGGCGTCTTGTCGATGGTTTTCTTGCTCGCTTGTCGTTTGACGGAGGATCCGCTGGAATAGACGCTGCTGATATTCACGCCGCCGAGAAACACACTTTGACCATCGATGATCAACAGCTTGCGATGATCGCGCTGGTTGATCTCCCAGCCTTTTTTTGCCACCAGCGGATTGACCGGGTTGAACTCCAGTGTCTTGATGCCGCTCTCATTGAGGCGCTGGAAAAACGCCTTCGGTGTTTGCAAAGAACCGACGCTGTCATAAATCATCGCGACCTGCACACCCGCGGCCTGCTTGGCGATCAGTGCATCGGAAAATTTCTTGCCGATTTCATCGTCCTCAATGATGTAAGTCTCGATATTGATATGATCCTTCGCGGCAGCGATGGCCTTGAACATGGCCGCATAGGTCGATTCACCATCCTGATACAACGTGGTGCGATTGCTCACCACCAGCGGGCTGCCGGTCACCGCCTCTTCCAGCGCTAAATGGCGTTCGAAAATGCCGGTTTCTTCGCTGCGCCGGCTTAGGTTGGCGAGGATGGCTTTGCTTTGCGCGGCCGAAAGGGGTCCGCGCGCACCGGACAATTTGGCCGATTGATTTACGACCGGCATCATCTCGGCGCTGACCTGCGGGAGTGACGCGCAGCCGGCGAGCCCGGCGATGGTCGCGGCGGTCGCCGCTATTGCAAGACGTGCGAAACCAAACCGTCGGCACCATGAGGTTGATGTGGGAGGAGTAGAAACAACAATACGCACGAGGCTCGCCCTTGTCGGTGGTTTAAATGCTCTACCGACAATAGAGCGTCTGCACCCATCCGGGTAGTGGCGAAATGCCACTTGTCGGGTCGGACGATACCTACAAGCGACCTCGCAACGCGTTGAGAATTTAATCGCGCATTTCTGACGGGCCAATCGATCTGGGCGGAACTCCCGCCAGGCAAGAACGGCACTCGGTCAAGGTCGCCACCCCTCGGCCGTAGGATGGGTGGAGCGCAGCAATACCCATCGTTCCCGCTCGCAAGGATGATGGGTATCGCTGCGCTCCACCCATCCTACAACCCGATTTCCAGGTCACAGGGGCTTAACCTGGCGCCAATGCAGCCACGCCTGTATCAAACCCCCGATTTCGCGACCAGCGCGATTGCCGTTACGTGGCGGCTGCGCTTCGGCGCTGTGCAACGTTCGGTTTGTCCGATGCAATTCGCCCGTCCACCAACTCGATGATGCGATCACAGCGTTGCGCGAGCCGCGGGTCATGGGTCACGATCAGGAAACTGGTGTGACTGGTTTCATTGACTTCGCGCAGCAGATCAAACACGCTGTCGGCCGACTGTGTATCGAGATTGCCGGTCGGCTCGTCGGCCAGCACCAGCGCCGGCTCCATCACGAGCGCGCGGGCGATGGCCACGCGCTGCTGCTGGCCGCCGGAGAGGTCGCCGGATTTGTGATCGCGCACGGCGGCCAGCCCCACCTTGTCGATCAGGCTCGCGGCGCGTTGTTGCATCGCGTCGTCGGGACGGCCACGCGCCGCCAGCAGCGGCAGCATCACGTTTTCCTCGGCCGTGAATTCGGGCAACAGATTGTGAAACTGAAAGACGAAGCCGATGGCGCTCGCCCGCAACGCCGTCAATTCCCGGTCTTGAAGTTTTTCGGTCGCCTGCCCGGTCACCACCAATTGGCCCTTGCCAGGTCGATCGAGCAGGCCAATGAGATTCAACAGCGTACTTTTGCCGGAGCCCGATGGCCCGATCAGTGCGGCGAATTCGCCGCGCTTCAAGGTGAGGTCAATGCCGTGCAGCACCTCGGTTTCACTGCCGGTGCCTACGCCGTAAGACTTGAAAATGCCTTCAAGTCGCAACGTATCCGTGGTGCCGGACTCCGTAACCTTAGCCACCTTGGCCACGTCATCCACGAATGGCGACCGCCGGATCAAGCCGCGCGGCCTGCTGCGCGGGAAAAACGGCCGCCAGCGTGCCAATCAGCGTGGCACCGACGGCCGCGTACAAGAACAGCATCGGATCGAACTCGATGATGAACAACGGCGTGCCATCGGCGTTTTTGGCGATGCCACGCCACGCAATCAGAAAAGCCCATCCCGCCGCGGAGCCCAGTAACGAACCCATCAAGCCCATCAGCGCGCCTTGCAGCAGGAATAAACGCAGAATCTGCCGGCGCGATGTACCGGTCGCGCGCAGGATGCCGATCTCCTTGGATTTTTGCACGACCGACACCACCAGCACGCTCGCGATCCCAAGCGCCGCGGTGAGGCCGACAAAGAAACGGATGATGGTATTCGACATCGATTGCGCCGCCAACGCGCTGAAAAACACCGCATTGGTGGCGATCCAGCTATCGGCTTCCAGCCCGGTCTGCGCTTGAATCGATTGCGCAATCGTCTCCGCCGAAAACGGATCGACCACATTGATCTCAAGGCTGGTCGCGCCACCGGCGAGACCGAGAAGGCTTTGCGCGGTACGCAGTGCGACATAGACGCTGCGCTCGTTCAATCCCTTGTTGCCGAAATCGAAAATGCCGCAGACAATCAGCGTCGCCGAGGCACCCGATGCCGTTTGCAGGATCAGCTTGTCGCCGATCCAGACGCCCAGATCCTTTGCAAGCTCACTGCCCACGATAATATCGGTGGTGGCGACATTGGGGCTGCCCGCAATGATCTTGTCTCTCAGCGCGATCAGGCGCAGATAACTTTCCGGCTCGATCCCCGTGACACTGACCGATTTATTGGCGTCTCCCCGCACCACGAATCCCGCGCCCGCCACCACCGGAGACACCACCACCACACCCGGCATGCGCTCGATATCCTTGCGCACTTTCGGCCATTGATCGACGGATCGCAGCCGTTGCGCGCGCGGCTGCACCAACGTTGCCAATTCGCCTTCGCCCGCCGGGGTCGATGGCTGCAACGGCCGCGCCACTTCCTTCGGCGGCACAATCACGATCTGCGCCTGATAGTCGAGCGTGCGTCGAAACAGATTGCTTTGCAATCCGCTGATCAGGGCCGAAATGAAGACGATCACCGAAACGCCCAGCGCCACGCCGGAGATGATCAGCAGTGTTTGCATCAAGCCTTCGCGCATGAAGCGAATGGCGACGATCCACTCGAATGGCGCGAGGGGGTTCACGGGGTTTTCGGCGCAGCGGTTTTACCCATTGTGCCGGCGGCGGTGGGCAGAATCGGTACGATGCGTGGGCGTACGCGCTGGCCCACCGCAATGTGTCCGAGGCTCGCCGGGACAACCGCTTCGCCGGTTTCAATTCCGCTCAGCACCTCAATGCGACTATCACCCCGCAAGCCGAGCTTGACCGGTTGTCGATGGGTGCGCTTGTCGCGTACCACCATCACCCAGGGTTCGGAAGAGGTGGCGTCGCGTAGCGCGCCGGCCGGTATCACCCGCGCGTTGTCGCGCCGCGCGGTTTCGATATCCACCGATACCGTCATGTCTTGCCGCAAATAAGCGGGTGGATTTGCCACTGTCAGCTTCACTTCCACCGCGCCGCGCGTCGCGTCGATACCTGGGTTGAGGTAGGTCACGATCGCGTCGAAACGCTGGTCGGCAAACGCGTCCGCCGACGCCAGCGCCTTCTGTCCCAATGCGAGCTTGGCCAGGTTCTTTTCATCCACCTGCACCACAATCTGCGTCTCGCCGACCGGTGCCAGCACCATCAATGTTTTGCCGGATTGCACGATATCGCCGCGCTCCACGCTGCGCGCGATCAGTGTGCCATCGACCGGCGCAAGAATTGAATTCTGTTCGAGTTTGACCTGCGCAAGTTGAAGGTTGGCGCGCGCCTGCGCGAGCGAGGCCAGCGCCAGCGCCGAGTCGCTGCCCGCCGGCGCATTGGTTCGTACCTGCAAACGCGCGGCATTTACCTGGCTGGCGGCGATATCGAAATTGCGGTTCGCATCGTCCAACTGCGCCTGCCCGACGAAACCGCGTGCTTGCAGGTCGCGCATCCGATCCTGCTGTTTTCGCGCCTGTTCCGCATTGGCCTCGGCCTGAACCAAACTTTGCGTGGCCCCCGGTAGGCCCACCTCGCGCAATTGCCGCAGGCGCGCCTGGGCCTGTTCGACCGTGGCACCAGCCTGCGCCACGCCCGCACGGTCGTCCGCGCTGTCGAGTTCAATGAGCAACTGACCGCGCTTGACCGTCTGCCCCTCCGCCACCGGGATTCGATTTGCCCGTCCGGTTGTTTCGGCGGCGATTTCCACCCGTTGCGGCGTCGTCACGCGACCGCTGGCAACGACCGTCTGTTTCAGCTCACCGAGGGTGGTCGCAACCACGTCCACCGGTTGACCCAGGACGATGTTGCGCAGTGCATACGCCAAAATGCATAGCGCCACGACAATCGCCGCCCCGATCTTGATCCAGGGCTTTCGAGATACTGCGGGTTGCTCTTCCGTCATGGTTTGCCAATCGTTTCTTCAAGGCAGCAAAAAGTCACACCCGCAACGTGTGCCTGGTTTCGCTGGGCAGGGTGAAAAAGGCGGCCCCCGGTCACATGCAATGGGTTATAGCGTGGCCCGCAAGTCCCGGTCTGTGCGACAACGAACACTTCCATACGCTTCAATCGACGACATTGGAGAATTGCGCGAATGACCCTTTTCGGGCGTGTACCGCATCGATATCAGTTTTTCGCCTACATGCGGTGATGGCATCGCGTGATAACTTACAAGGGACATTGGTGTTGTCCGAAGAATGGATCGTATGCGCGACATCATCGTTTTCTTCAACGCATTTCCAACCGCAGCCGGATGAAACGGCATAAGTTGATTATTTCGCTACCGGCCCTATGCACACGTCAATCCGGATGCCGACCCACGATGTACGTTAAGACTGGTTATGACCACAATGGACTCTTCGGTTCCCCATACCGGCATTGGCGGCAGCGCCGACTTGAACACTGCCGGCGCGCCCAGGGAGGCGCGGTCAACATCCGGAGATCTGCAAAATGCGATTTTGCATAGCGCCAACTTCGCACTGATCGCCACCGACGAAAAAGGCATCATCCAACTATTCAATACGGGTGCCGAGCACCTGCTGGGGTACGCTGCCGCCGAGGTGGTCAACAAACTCTGCCCGGACGACTTCCACGATCCGGAAGAAGTCGTTGCGCGCGCAGCGGCGCTAAGCGCCGAATTCTCCACGGCGATCAAGCCCGGCTTCGGCGCGATGACGTTCAAGGCCTCGCGCGGGATTGAAGACAGTTACGAATTGACCTATGTGCGCAAGGACGGCGGTCGCTTCCCGGCCATCGTGTCGATCACGGCACTGAAAGACAAACCCGGCAACATCATCGGCTATCTGCTCATCGGCACCGATCATTCCACGCACAAGCACGCGGCACTGGCATTGGCCCACGCCTGCGCTGCGCTGGAAGCAGCGAGCATCGGCAAATCCGATTTTCTGGTGCAGTTAAGCCACGAACTGCGCACCCCGCTCAACGTTGTCCTCGGCTTTGCGGAGCTGTTGGAGTCCGGCGTACCGCCGCTGGCGTCTTCGCAAAAGCAAAACGTTGCGCAAATACGTGTCGCCGGGCAATATTTGCTGGAGTTGGCCAACAAAATCCTCGATCTCGCGCAGATCGAGGCAGGTCGCGTCACCATTTCCGTCGAGCCGGTTTCACTCGCGGATGTATTGGGCGAATGCCGCGCGATGGTGGCGCCTCAGGCGAGCCAGCGACGCGTGCATATGACCTATCCTAAATTTGATGTTCCTTGCTTTATCAGCGCCGATCGAACGCGGCTCAAACAGGTGCTGGATAACCTTCTGCTGAACGCCATTCGCCACAACGATGCCGGTGGCGCCGTGAAAATTGAATGCGCACATGACGCGAAGACACCGGGCACGATTCGGGTCAGCGTCAAGGATACGGGCAGTGGCCTCGCGCCGGAGCGGCTGCAACAGCTTTTTCAGCCGGCCAATGGTTATGGGCGGGAAGCGCGCACCGAGTCGGGGGTCGGTATCGGTTTGGTGATCTCCAAGCAATTGATCGAAATGATGGGCGGTAACATTGGCGCGAGCAGTGTCCTTGGCAACGGCAGTACGTTTTGGATCGAATTGCAGACCACCACCGCAATCAAGCTGGACGTACCGATAGATGACGCCGACACCATCGCGCCGCCGCTGGCCGCGAATGGCAAGCCGCCGAGTACTTTGCTCTACGTAGAAGACAATCCCGCCAATTTGGAGTTGGTGAAACAACTGGTTGCGCGCCGCCCCGAGCTTCGCCTGCTTTCGGCTCCCACCGGTGAAGCCGGAATCGAGTCGGCAAGGCTCAATCAACCGCAGGTGATTCTGATGGACATCAACCTTCCCGGCGTCAACGGCGTCGAAGCGATGAAAATCCTCAGCACGTTGCCCTCAACGGCGCACATCCCGGTCATCGCGCTCAGCGCCAATGCGATGCCGGTAGATATCGCCAAGGGGCTCTCGGCGGGCTTCTACCTGTACCTCACCAAACCGATCAAGTTCGACCTGTTCATGGATGCGCTCGACAAGGCGCTCGACCATGCGCGAGCCAAAGCAGACGCGGGCGCTGTGGCGGGTTCGACGCCACCTTGATTTCACTCGCGATTGATTTTCGGTTCAAGATCGCGCGGCCCCAAAAGTAGTTGTCCTGAGCGCGGCAGGGGAACTGTTTGCATTCAAATCCCGTTGCGCGCGCGTTTCAAAAAAAGCGCCACCGGATTTTATCGCCCGCATCCCGCCGCCCGCGTGTAGTCGCTCTCCGACAGCCGACTCATCAATCACCCCCCGCCGCTGCCGCGCTGCGACTACATGCTTTCTGCGCCGCGTTTGCTATCGTGAATCCTATGATGTTTCGCCCGCGAACGCGCGGCGCGAATACGCCAAGGACGCCACCACATGCGCGCGACGTTTTTCACCCTCCGAGGGCTACTGGCGATTGCCATCATCGCAATGGCATCGGTCGGCATCGCTGAAGTGACGCGCGGCATGCCGCAAACAAAGATGACCCCCGAATTACTTAGACAGGCGTCAAAGCCGCTGCCATCGACAACCGGGCTTTCGTATCACCTGCGCACGGAAGTGCCGGTGCCACCCCCGACCTTTGTGGCGTCTCGGGAACAATTCGAAACCTTTCACGGACTTCCGTCCCATGGCTGTGCGCAACAAAGCAGCGCGCTTTGCTATGACTATCGCGCTGGCCACGCCGTGTACAAGCCAATGCAGAGAATCCTGCCCACCATTCCCGGCATGACGCCGGAAAACCTTTCGTTTCGCCGCAATAAAATCGTCGCGCGCTATAGCTTCAAGTAGCACGCCAATGGCGCTGCATGCCCAGCACGCAAAGCGCCAGCCATGCGCCGGCCTCCGCGAATGCCGCCGGCACGTCGCTCGGATAGTGAACGCCAAGATAGAGCCGGCTCAACGCCACCAACACCACCAGCAGAAACGCCCCTCCGGCGATAAGCGCGCGCCGCTGTCCATCATCCGTCCCGACCATCAACATGATCGCCAGCACACCATAGAACAACGTTGCGCCGGCCACATGCCCGCTGGGAAAGCTGTCGCTGGGCAGCGCCTGCAGCGCTTGATCGAGGCTGGGCCGTGTCCGCTGAAACAGGTGTTTCATCGATTCATTCAATAGCATGCCGCCCGGCACGACCGCAATGAGAAACGCCAGCCACCGCCAATTGCGCTTCCACAACAGGAGGATCGCGAGCAACACGACGTAGATCGAAATCGCCATCACCCCGTGGAGATCGCTGACCCAACGCATCCAACCGGTCATCGCCGGAGTGGTTCGCGCGTGAAACCATTGAACCACCGCCGCGTCAAACCACGACGGCGCGTCGCCGGTGGCAATATCCCAGGCGATCCCGACAAACAAGCCGCTCGCGGCAACCCATACCAGCACGCCAATGGTCGCCTGCATCGCGCGGCGGTTTCGCCCTCGGCGGCGCGTTGATTGCGCCGGCATGCCAAACAACGCTTGAGAATTTCCGAAGGTGCTTACTTCAACTCGGGCAGCGGCTCGGTTGCTTCGACAATCGTGGTGCCGGCGAGCTTGAAGTGAAACTTGGCGACAATCGGTTTTGTCCAGTTGTCCTTGTTCTTTTCCGTGCGCGCAAACGTGGGTGGGCCTACCGTCACGGTCGCGTCGTAGCTGCCGTCACCGGCCAGCGGCGTGTTCAGCGCGTAATGCAGTCCGCTGCTGCCCCAGCTCGGATGCAGCGATCCAGACACCTTTTTCTTGTTGTCCTTGTTGATCGCGCTGAATGCGACCTCGGCGTAGGGAATGCGCGTTTTGGAAACCGGATCGACCGGCTTCACCTCAACGTGAAACAGTTCGCCCTTGCCGGGTTTTTTCTCCATCCACATCGACGTTTTGCCCATTTGCATCCACATGCTTTCGCCGGCCTCAATTTCGAGCGTCACGCTCATCTTGTCGACCAGCGTGCGGCCGATGAGCACGGTATCCTTGGCGGTGTCTTGCGCGGGCGACAGCAATTTGACTTTTGGCTCGGCCGCCAAGGCGACCGGTGCAATCCATCCGCAAATGAAAACTGCGGCAATGTGTTTTGAGATATGCATTTGAATGACTCCTTGTTGTCTAACCGTTTTGTAATTGCAGACGTCGGCCAAATGGCACCACGCAATGGCACCACGCGATGCCGGCAAAGACCGAATAGAAACTGTCGCAGTTATGGGTATAGAAGCAACGCGTCCCGCTGTCGGTGCGCTGGCGCACATGACCTTGTTGCGTGAGGTGGTCTATGGCGCTCCGCTCATCCTGCGGCAGAGGCGCGAGCGCCTTAACCGAGTGCCACGAGAGGCAGACCTGAATGGCGACGGAATTTCCAGGAGCACATCGCGCGGGTCGATGCGCGCTCATTTTTTCTCCGGATCGCTGCGCTCATCGAGGGCGGCGATCACCCGATCGGGGCTCATCGACTTCTGCAGTACCGCCGCTTCAGGATCGTGGCGGACCCTGACATTGGGAAGGTCGCGCCGCAATTCTTCGATTAATTTGATCAGCTTGGCGGCCTTTTGCTCGGTCATGAGGTTGACTTTCAGGTCGAGATGCGCGCGCTGTTCTTCGAGTTTGGCGAGCCGATTCTGCTTGATCAGCACCACGGTCGCCGTCAGAAATGCGCCCAGACCGACGAGGCCCTGTAGCCAGAGAAACGGTGCCGGATCGAAATCGGCGATGCCGAGCCAAGGCAAGACGAGACTGGCCGCAATCCACAGCGCGACGAACAGCACGATGATGCCGGGAAACATCGGCTGCCCGATGAAATCGCCGATGCGCTCGAGCAACCATTGTGGACCGCTGATCTTTTCTTCTTCGCGGGCATAGAAATCAAGCACCGTTTCAATGTTGCGTTGATGCGCCTCGGTATCGGTATCCAGCGGCGACGTGTCGGCGGACTTCGCCGCTATGGCTTGCGAACCCACATCAGTTGTGCCAATCGACATTGCCGAATCCCTCCTGTCCGAGCAGCGTGTAGAAAAAGCCGAACGTGCCGCGCGATTGCGTGCGCGTTCCCGGATCGGGAAATGACGCGTCGCGGCGGTTGCCCAGATACTTGATCGTCACCGCGCCGCGGGGACGAACGCGGGCGACGCCACGGACACGGACGATACGCGGGATTCGACGAATCGATGGCGGCACCGTCTCGGCATCAATACGGAAATCGGCATGTGGATATGTCGGTGGCATGGTGCGATTGTGGAGGAAGGCGGTCGCAAACACTGTGCGCCAGCGAACGTTGGCAGCGACCCGTTTGTCGTCATGCGAGGATGCGCGGTGTAGTCAATCTGGAAACGATTTATTCGCCTCTCTCTCACAAGCGTTTTGCGCCGGAGGTGCTACGCTTCATGACATCCAGCAATTTTCTGTGCGGAGGCTCTTTGCCATGACATCCCCCAACACGACCAAACCGTTTTCCATGATTCGGGAATTCCATCTCGCTGACTGGTTCACACTCGGCAACGCCGTCTGTGGAACGGGCGCGCTGTTTTCCACTCTCACTTACCTCGAGACCCGCGACATCGTTCACGTCTACTATGCCGGCGGCTTGGTGATTGTCGCGCTGATTTTCGATGTGCTCGATGGCCGTATCGCGCGCTGGCGGCAAAAAACATCGGCGCTGGGTCGCGAACTCGACTCGCTCGCCGATATCATTTCCTTCGGCGTGGCCCCGGCGATCATCGGTTACGGTTGCGGGCTGCAGGGCTTCTTCGACCGGATCGTGCTGGCGTATTTCGTCGCCTGCGGCGTTTCGCGGTTGGCGCGCTACAACGTTACCGCGGAGGCGTTGTCCGAAGGCGGCGACAAGGTCAAGTATTTCGAAGGCACACCCATACCGAGTTCGGTTCTTCTGGTTTGCGTACTGATGCTGGCGGGATACTTTGGCGCGGTACGTGAAGACCTCTGGTTTGGCGAATTCGTCATTGGCGGCCTCAAATTTCATCCCTTGGTATTGCTGTTTGCCGCATCGGGAACATTGATGATTAGTCGCATCCGCATCCCCAAGTTTTGAGGACTGGCGGTAAAAAGAACGGCGGCACCCTCGCATTTTGATGAGGCGCATTCGGTGCCCATTCCGCATCAGTTCGGTCTTGCAGGTAAGGCGTGAAACGGTTGCCCAGGTGTGCCTTATCGCAGCGAATCATCCATGCCACCATTAGGGCTGCACGTCAAAATTGCACGGCATGACGCGATGGGATGGCGGAGTTTGTCGTGCGATCAGTGCGATTCACGGTTTACGCACCGGGCGCTCGGCGGCAAGGGATTGCCACTTGCCGGCCGCCTCAACGCACAATGCCGTCAGTGCGAGAAGGACATTTTGCACCGCGCGATTGGCGGCCTCCACGCCGCCACGCGCATCTTCGCTCGTCGCCGTCACGGTCTCGTCGAATTCACGCCACGCCAGCACGCGTCGCGTCGCGCTGTCGACCAGATACACGCGCAAGGTAAATTGCACGCGGCTTGGTCCGCTGCCGAACACCTGTTGCAGCCGGACGATTTC
>JANPBQ010000293.1:0-5120 GCA_031430555.1 Betaproteobacteria bacterium | reverse complement strand
GGCCCGCTTTGAATGAAATCGCTGGGCAAGTCTCCGGTGTTGCGGCGCAAGGCTTCGGCCAGCATGGCGGCGCGGTCCTTGATCCATTCCGGTGTGAGCGTGCCGGTCGGATTGGATTCGCTCCAGAGGGTGAGTTCGTTGGTGAAAATCGTGTAGTCAATCCCGACGACTGCGAAGGAATTTAGTTCCTTCAAGGCATAGCGGTAGGCGAGTGATTCCGCGCCGGTGGCGGCGGTTTCGGCAATGCTGCTCGCATTGAACGATGTCAAATCGCGCATGCGCGCCGTGCCCGCATTGGCCATAACCGCGAGCTCTTCGCTGGTACTTAGCGCATCAAGCCTGTAGTGAAAGTCCGGGCGCGACGGCGCGTCCCCGGCATCGCCGATCGCGGTTGGCGCGACATCGCGTCCATAGTCGAGGCGTCGCAACGCATCTAGCGTTGTCTCGAGCGACTTCTCGGGCGCGTTGGTGCTCGCACTCAGTATCGAATTGATTTGTTCGAGGGTGAGTGTGGGATCGAGCTTGGTCATTGCCACACCGAGCGCCAGGGCATCGGTGAGCTTGTACATTTTGTGGTTTGGAATTGCCGTACTTTCCTCATTGAAGAGCGGAATACGTTTGCCCACCTGATTGAAGTAAAAACTATTGGTGGTGACGTTGATGCCGTTCTGGGCATACACGTTGTCCTGCTTGCCATCCTTGAATGAGGTCGAGCCGATATCCATCGCGCGCCCGAGTTCCCAGAACGCCACTTCGCTGCCCGGCGCGAAACCGGCACTGTTGAAGGTGGTGACGCCGTTGATGGCGACGCCGCCGGTGCGGTCGCCAAACAACCGCGCAAAGACCGTGGCCAAATTGCCGCCGAGGCTGTGGCCGTTGACCTGCACGCTGGTGGCGCTGAGCAGGCCGGTGCCAGCGACCGGCGGCGCGGAAGTGAAAAATTTGAGACTGCCGAGCGCGCCGGGCACGCTGACACTCATCTCTTTAATTTGTGCAGCCTCGCCGCTGGTCGTGATCTGATTCCACCAGTTGACCATGTCGACGATTTGCTTGCCGGCCCTGCCGAGTGGAAGGGCGAGGTTGAAGTCGGTGATGAAGTCCTGCTCGCCGAGCGTGCCTTGCATGGAGACATAGACTTTGCCTGCGTAGGCGCTACTCGCAACACCGCGCCAAACGGTGGCGTCGAAGCCGGAGCCTGATCCCTGTACGGCGTCGTCGGTTTCTTTGTGGGAGACGACTTCGAAGTTGTCGGAGATGAACTTCGAAAGGGTGGGGGTCATGTCTTTGTCAAGAGCCGCCTTTAAGTCTTTTTGAGACATCTTGTCAAAAAGCCCCACTGCGTAACAGGCGTCGGCCAAAAGCGCGTTGATAAATGTGTCGGCAATCTTGCTCATTTCAGTACCCCATGTTCCATGTATTTAAGATCAAATCGTGTTAAAAAACTCGCTTCAGTCGCGCGCCCTAATTGGCCGCAGTAACTTCGGATTGTTAACGGGGCATTCCTCTCAGAAATCCCGAGCAAACGAATGAAAATTCCTCCTTTTACGTGATAGATGTTGTATACGACTAACTCTTCCTTTGTCGTCACATCCAAATACCGGCGTGGTATGTAGTAACCGCGCAGAAGGCCAATAGTGATGTCGGGCTGCGGATCATCCGCCAGAAACATCGTCTTCCCCCGAATCTTCTCCGGATCAAATTTGAGCTTCGTTCCCTCTTCGCAAAGCTTGTTAAATTGCGGTGCGGTGATGAGTTCATCGGCCACCGGCAGCAAGAACATCACCACCGACGCCAACGCGACCACGACATTGCGAACCCACACGGTTTTGAAAAGCGGGGCCAATTGGGTCATCGCTAACACGATGACGACAACCCAAATGCCAATTGCAACGAGTAGCAAGAAGCCGGTCATGCTGCCATCCGAGAGGCTGCGTTACGTCTTGAATTATTAGGTGAACTTAAGCACCGGCGCGCCTCTCCACCCATTTTGTGTCTGAACGCCGCACCAGCGCTTGCCTTTGTCTTGTTGAGCGCCGCAAAACGCCAGTCAACCCGCACCACGCCGCCGTCGACAAGCGAGCTTAGGCAGGCTCCGAGGCGGTAGGCTTCAGTGCCACCAGCGTGATTGTCGTTGCCGTCACCACCATTGATCGTGTCGTCGCCGGATTTGGCGTCGATCAGGTCATTCGCAGCGGTGCCCGCCAGGGTGTCGTCGAGGCCGGCGCCTTGATCGCCGATGATCTGGCCCGCCGTCGGTGGCGCGGCATCCTCGTCGAGGGCATCGAAGACGATGCCGATGCCGCCGCTGACTTCGCTGCCGTCGCGGTTCTTGACGGCTTGGCCGTTGGCCGCGAGCAGCGTGAATTTGAGCATCCCGCTGAGATCCGCATCGGAATCGCCGTCACCGATAACCCAAGGGGTCAGAGTCAAATTGTTTTTCATCATTTCATTCATCCCATTCCTAGAATCCAAATCCGATCTGTTCAGCATCTACTAGTGCATTGGCGTTCTGTCGCTTACGGCCACGCGCTTGCGGCACCACCCGCTTTCCCGTCATCGCCGCGATCTCATCCTTGAACCGGTCATCGCCTAACACTTGCCCTTTACCCGTAGCGGCGCGAATGGCGGCAATTGCGTCGGGATCGAACTCGGTATGGAACAGTTCCGCATACGCTTGCTGCCGTAGTTCATCCGTCTGCCCGATGCGCTCCACCAGCTCATGCGGCGTGATGATCGGGTCGTTCCGCCCTTCGGCATTGGCTCGGTAACTTGACCAAACGTAGTCGCGCGGATGTGCGGTCATTTCGGCGCGCACCGGGTTCATCTCGACGTAGCGGTGACAGGCCAGTAGGTAGACCTCGGCCTGCACGAGGCTTGCTTTGTAGCGGCCTTCCCACAGCGTGCCGGTGCGTTCGTAGGTTTTGTTGATGTATTGGACGTAGCGGCGTCCCAGCGACTGCATGAGCTTGGCCGGGGCATCGGCCTTCGAGGGCGTTAGCAGCAGGTGCACGTGATTGGTCATCAGCACATAGGCGTGAATGGCGCAGCCGTACTGCCTGGCATAATGATTCAGCCAATGCAGGTAGAAGTGATAGTCCTCCTCGGCGAAGAAGCAGGCGATACGGTTGTTGCCGCGTTGCACGATGTGCAATGGCAGGCCGGTGAGGTTAAGGCGAGTGCGGCGGGGCATGATGGTTTGCAGTTGACCGGGAGGGGGTGATTAGCAGGCAGGATTCAGAGTCAAAGTGTTTTCAGTGGAAAACAATTTGACTCTGACCCCTGGTGCTAGCGAGACCCAAGTCAAAAGTGTCCATTTATTTTTCTCCCGATAGCTGTTGTGGTCGTTTGTCAAAAGGAGGTGCCTGTCTGCCGTCATGTGTAATTGGCCATTCGTGCCGCATTCCACAGCCGAATTCTTGCGCTTTCAAGACTTCAAAGTTAATGCGCCATGTTTCCGTACCATTGATGCGATCGGCTCCACTCTCCACCGCAGTGACATGGAATTTGTTTCTCCTGATCGTTTCGCGATGCTTCTTGGGATCTGTTGTCATATTGGGTTTCAGTTTTTTTATCGGGATCGCCTCCAGCGGCTTTCGTTCCCAACGGTTGCTTTTATGCGCGTAGAGAAGGAAAGGTGGATTTGGGCAGTTGAATTTGTCGTAACCCCCGTAATTTAGGTCGGTAAGGAAGTACACGTCTTTTTCATGTATCAAGAGAAACGTGCTTGTCTGCGTCCGCTCCCCCTCCCACCGCACCTTCTCGCCCGTATCCGGATGCACAAACTCGAACCAGTAATTCGATACCGAAGGCGTGTCGCCGATCTCGTAGTTGCCCTTGAATTCCTGATAGCGCGTCAAGGTAATGGTGCGACCGTCAGGGAGTAGCACGTCTTCTGTCCACTTCAAGCTGTCGTCGCGGCCGCACGCGGTCAACGCCAACGCGATGAGCACGAGCGCCGCGAAGTGCTGCATGAATGCGTACCAACGGGACGCGCCTGATTTCACTGTCAAAATATTCTTCATGCCACCCATCTCCAAAATTCGTCATTGACCGCACGCACTTGTTTTGCGGCAGGCCGATTCGATCCGCGCATTGAATCAACTCGGATCAAGCACTGGCGAGCCTTTCCAGCCATTTTGTGCCTGAACACCGCACCAGTGCTCGCGTGCGCTACCTCGCTGGCGATGTCGTCGGCGCCGCCGAGGCCGATGGCGAGGTCGTCGCCGCGGCCGCCATAGACGATGTCGTTGCCCGCCCCGGCATCGATGATGTTGCCGGTGTCATTGGCGAGCGAGAGGTCGGCACTGGTGGCGATACCACCCGTCGCCCCCACCACCAGCGGCAGGCCGACGATGTTGCCGGCGGCATCCACCTCCATCCGCTCCTGTGTGTCGTTCACCGCCTTGACCGCATCGTAGCTACCGCGCAAGGCGCCGCCGCCGACGATGAAGTCGCTGCCGGCGCCGCCATTGATCACATCGGCCCCGCGTCCGCCGTCGATGAAGTCGTTGCCTTCGCCGCCTTCCAGGTAGTCGTCGCCGTCGCCGCCTTGCAGCGTGTCGTCGCCGATGCCGCCGAACAGTTTGTCGTCACCTTCGCTCGCGATGAGGATGTCGTGGCCGTCGTCGCCGTGGAGTTCTTGTTTGAGGCCAGTGCCGTTTAGGTTGACGTTGGCGTAGGTGTTGACATCGATGTCGGTGATGTAGTCGTTGCCGTCGCCGCCGCGGGCGATGTCGCCCTCATACCCGGCGACCAGCACGTCGGCACCGTCCTTGCCGAGCAATTCCTGTTGGCCGGCGTCGGCGACCAGCGAGCCGGAATGGGCGATGGCGGTGCCGTCGAGCAGGCTGTTGTCGTTGGGATAGGTCGCGTTGCCAATGAACTGTTGATTCACCGGCAAGGGCTGGTAGGCGTCCTGGAGCACGATGCCTAGCTGGCCGCTGGTGAAATTGGCGACGGTCACCTTGCTGCCCGGATCACTCTTGAACGAGATCGCGAGATTCGTGCCCAGCAGGCTGTATGTCACTTCGCCGTCGTCGCTGCGCCAGGCGCGGCTGTTCGGGTCTTCGGTGAGCCGTTTGCCGCCGATGAGTTTGAGATCGATCGCGCTGTTCTTAAAG
>JANPBQ010000292.1:0-3761 GCA_031430555.1 Betaproteobacteria bacterium | reverse complement strand
CTCAAATCTCTGTCTCCCCGGCCCCCGATTAAAACATTCGAGGGCAGGCTGCGGCCGGGGCCCAATTTTGTCAATGTGTCAATGGCTTACGAAAATTGGGTACCGGCCTTCGCCGGTACGACAGGGTAAATAGAAGTACCCGTGAGGGACGACTCTCGTCAATTATGCCGTTCGTGCTGAGCTTGTCGAAGCAATCTCAAACCAAGTTAGATAGGTCGGGTTGCCGAGGCTACCCGACATTTCAGTCGCCACCGTGTTGTCAGGTAGCCTTCGGCAACCTGACCTACCGTTTGCGAGAAACATGCGGCGTTACTTGTGTCGCTACACTAAAGTACCTCAAGAGGTGTGTAGGTCGGGTTGGCGAAGGCTACCCGACGATTCATTCGCCGCCGCCTATTCCCTCGTTGGCGCGCCAATTTTCTTCCGCAACCGCACGAACCCCGGATCGGCCGGATTCGCGGGATCGAGCGCAGTCAATACCGCAACTTGCTGCCGCGCCTTCGTGGGATAGCCCGCACGCCAATAGGCGATCGCCAGATATTGATGCACTTCCTCGAAGCCGCTCGCCAACGCCTCAGCGCGCTCGAGCGCATTCACCGCCTGTCGATATTTTGCGTCACGCAAGTATTCCAAGCCCTGCCCCAACCAATAGTAGGGATTGCGTTCCTGGCGCCGCTCGATCAACGCCGCGTAGGTCTTGGCCTCATCGACTCGCCCTTGCGCGACCAATAGTTGATGCAGGTTTCGAATGGCGGAATCGTCCTCGCCATCGAGCGCGATGGCCTGCAACAACATCGCCTCCGCGCCATCCGTAATGCCCTTGCGTTTGTAAAGGCTCGCCAGATTGGCGTAGCTCGACGCAAAACGATTGTCGGCGCGAACCGCGGCCTTGAACCACGTATACGCGGCTGGGTAATCTCGTTTCGCGAAATGATCCGCGCCGATGTTGTTGTAGTAGCGCGAGAGCACGTTCTCCTCGCTGAGTTCGGTGCCGGTGCGCAGCCATCCCACTTGCG
Source organism: Betaproteobacteria bacterium (assembly GCA_031430555.1). Classification (GTDB taxonomy): domain Bacteria; phylum Pseudomonadota; class Gammaproteobacteria; order Burkholderiales; family Usitatibacteraceae; genus UKL13-2. The sequence goes on along the minus strand of JANPBQ010000292.1, from coordinate 2,745 downwards.
GATCGAAATCGATCACCACGTTGCCGGATGACTGGGTGCCGTTTTTCAAATGCAGGCGCGCCTGATTTTTGATCAAGACATTGACATGACGACCAACAAAATCGATGTCCTGTTGCCGGCTGAACATCGGCGGCACGCGCACCTCTTGCAATTGCACATCCAGATTGAGCGCCTTTGCCATCGAGTAGGCGAGCACGCTCAATGACATGCAATTGCCGCGTTTGCTTCGCCATGTCTCAGTAGCAATATGGGTTTCGTCGCCCGCGTAACGGAACGATTTGAGATCCGGGCCATACAGCAGCGACATCAGGTAATCGACGCGCCGCTGGGTGCTGGCCTCGCGCATGCCCGATGATCGCAACATCGACAAGAGTTCAGGATCGAGCGCGAACAACTCGCGTTTGCCGACTCGAATCTGCGTCTCATCCAAACTGAATGCATCGTCGCGCCAAAGCCGATCAATGGCGCGCGCGTCGACCGGCGCAATGGGTGCCGATGCGCAGCCCGCCAGCGCCAAAACAATCAATGCAATGAATATCGTTCTAACCATGTCGCCATTCTCACTACTTTGAGCGCGGAAACCGCCCGCTTGTTCCACACCCCTTCAAGAATTTTTCACCCTCCACGGCCAATCCAGATCAAAGCGGCGACCATTGAGAAAGACACTGACCCACGTCTTTCGCACCCCATAGTGATAGGAGACGAAACAAATCAGGCCCGTGATGGCGACCACGATGAGAAACTTGAAACCCGCCGGAAAACGGTATGGCAGCAACAGCCAGCCCGCGAAACATACCGCCGGCAAGTGCAGCAGAAATACCCAATACGAGGATTGCGAGGTGTACAAAATCCACGGCGATTCGAAATCAAAATAGCGCAACGCGCCGCCGATGAAAAGATAAATGAGGCTCCAGGTACAAAGCCCGTGCAACATTACTGCCGACACATGCAGGCCGACGGACGGTGCCGTGGCGGCGAACTCAAGCCGAGATGCATACAACGAAAGTGGAAACAACACCAACGCCAATCCCGCACACCACGGCACCATCCGCGCAGCAGCCTGCAGGACGCCGCGGTGATGATGGAAAAAATAGCCCAGCACAAAGAACGAACCGTAGTAAATCAGTGACGGCGCATGCGGCGAGAGAAAAATGAAGCCCTCGTGCACCATGCCGCCGCGAAATGGCCACAACGTGGCAGCGGTGAAGAGGCCGAACATTAAAAGACACGCGGGCGAGGTCACGATTCGAGCAATTTGCGGCGAGAATCTCTCGCTGGCCTCCGCCACCCACCGGCAGACCGGAATCAACAAGTAAAACAGGCAAAGATAGTAGAGAAACCACAAATGCCCCAGCGAAATTTGCCCGGTCGGCACGCCGGCATCGCGCAACTCGCCCATGAGTGTTTTCAGCTGCGCGCGGTCAGGCAGGATATCGTGCGTGCCGAATCTGACACTCAGGATGAAATCGATCATGAACAATCCCGCCAGCGGCAGAACCGTCACGATGCCCACCAGCAACGGCGCCAACACCCTCGCGCCACGATTCTGATAGGTACCCGATAGCCCGCGTTTTTCCAGCAGCAGCGACGTGAAAAATCCGGCCAACACGAAAAAGGTCGGCATGCGAAAGCTGTGGATGAAGAGAAAAATCAGCGTGAACACAACCGATGTTTCTTGATCCGTCGGCAACGGCACCGGCATCGCCTTCGGCGGCGCAACCAAATAAAACATTGACGCATGCAACACGATACCCAGCATCATCATGCCCCCGCGCAAGGCATCGAGGCCGTGATAGCGACGGTTATCCATTGTCATGGTGGTCCATTCGGGCGCGCGAATTTCGATGGCGCGATGTTCGCACGAATGCGGATTGGTCGCTGGTGCCCTCAAAGGATGTTGACTGCGCTTCTGGTTGATGCCAGTTCAGGTCACCCGCAGACTCTACCTATCAATATCTGCCGGTTGAAGTCGATACACCCTGACAAATCGTGCGTTTTCGGCAACGCCAAAATCACCGGGCGCGTATTGCAGCAGCCAATCGTTCGCCTCGCCATGCAACAGATCGCCGCCCTTCTCCCGCGCCACCGAAAACGCTTCGGGCATCTGCTTGGCCCATACCGCGACCGGGCGTGCGCGATAGCGCCCGTCCTGCCCTGACAAGGCCGGTGGTAGCGGAAGGTATTTTTCGTCGAAGCGTTGCCGCGAAACCGACCAGCAATCACCCGTTGATCCGGTGATCAATGCGTCGCCTGCTTGATAACGATTGGGGCCGACGCGGGTGATGATTTCGCCGTCAATGGCGGCGAAGGAGACGTTGACGATTTCGTCTTTGATGTAGCGGGATGCGGTGGGATCGGTGGTCAGATCCATGTCGGCAAGGAAATGCATAAATCGGGAGCCTATTTCGAGTTTGCAACCAGCGACATAGACGATGGATCATCGCGGCGGATCGGTGAACGACTCCAAAATTTTTCGCTTATTCTCCGTTCGCCCGGAGCTTGTCGAAGGGCTGGTTGCCTACATCCCTTCGACAAGCTCCGGGCGAACGGAGCATTGTGGCTCGGCGAACAATATTGGCAACTACGCCCCCAATACCGCACGCATCGCCATCTGCACCGACGCCCGATCCGCCTTGCCAAGCTTGCCCGCCTTGCGGATAACGAGCCGATTGTCGATCGTGAACAACTTGAATCTCAGTACGCAGGAAACACTCAATCCGGCCGATTTCAAATCGACGATTGCCG
>JANPBQ010000291.1:0-6007 GCA_031430555.1 Betaproteobacteria bacterium | reverse complement strand
TGCGATCGGCTTTGCCATCGACCACCAAAATGTCGCCCGGCTTCGCCATCGCCATCGCGGCGTGAATCATCAGGTTATCGCCGGGGCGAATTTCAATCGTGAACGCGGGACCGGCCAGGCGCGTGGCATGCGTCAATGGTTCAATGCGGCCATCGACCGTGCCGCGACGGCCGGCGACGTCGGCGAGAATCGACGCGGCAAAGGTCGATGCCTTGCGTACGATATCGGGCGAAACGCGTTCGAAGTCGCGGCGGATATCGGATAGGTCAGGTGTCGGTGTGGCGCTCATATCGGATCGGTTTTCTTCTATGAAAATTGTTGGGCCGCATGCCCGCGTTTGGTCAGCATTGCGTCGAGACGCGGATACACATTGCGCGCATTGCCTTCGAATATTTGATAGCGCTCGGCCTCGGTCAGTGCCGCGACCTGATCGATATAGCGCTTGGTATCATCGAACGGAAAGCCGGTCTCCGGATCGATTCCCGGCACGGCACCGAGCATTTCGGAGGCGAACAAAATATTGCCGATCGGAATCACTTTGGCGAGGAGTTCGATTCCCGGCAAATGGTAAACGCAGGTATCGAAATAGACGTTCTTCATCACGTGTTCCGCGAGCCCGAGTTTCTGGATGCTCAAACACAACCCGCGATAACGCCCCCAATGAAACGGCACCGCGCCGCCACCGTGCGGAATCACGAACTTCAATTCCGGAAAATCCTTGAACAGATTTCCCTGAATGAGTTGCATGAAAGCGGCGGTATCGGCGTTGATGTAATGCGCGCCGGTGTGATGGAAATTCGGGTTGCAGCAAGACGTGACGTGAATCATCGCCGGCACATTCAGCTCGACCAATTTTTCGTAGATCGGATACCAGTGGCGGTCCGTCAGCGGCGGCCCGGTCCAATAGCCACCCGAAGGATCGGGATTCAAGTTCACTCCAACAAACCCGAGCTCGCTGACAATGCGCTCCAACTCCGGAATGCAATTTTTCGGCGATACACCCGGCGACTGCGGCAATTGACCGACGCCGACAAAATTATCCGGTAGCAGCGTGCAAAGGCGGTGAATCAGATCGTTGCTCACCGCCGTCCACTGCCGGCTCACTTCCTCGGTGCCAACATGGTGCGCCATACCGGCTGCGCGCGGCGAAAAAATAGTGAGGTCGCTGCCGCGTTCTTTTTGCAATTTGAGTTGCGGCGCGACGCTGGCGATCAATTCCTCGTCGCTGATGCCAAGATCGACTGACGCCGGTTTTCGAGCCGGATCGGCCAGGCCCGCCAACTGCTTATCGCGAAACGCGTGCACCGCTTTCGGTTCGGTCGTGTAGTGGCAATGGATATCGATAATCATGAAAAGAGCGCCGGTTGAACAATGGGTGAAACGGGGGCCAGAACTTCTGGTGCGGCGCAGGCATCGAACGCCGCCTGCAAGGCCGCACCATCGAGATGGCGACCGATGAACACCATGCGGCTATATCGCGCTTCATCGCTACGCCAGGGCTTTTGAAAGTCGCCCTCGAGCAACATATGCACCGCCTGGAACACCATCCGCCTGGGTTCATCCTTGACGTCGATAATACCCTTCGCGCGCAAAATATCATTGCCCTGCGTCGCCGTAAGGCGCGTGAGCCATGCACCAACGAGATCGGCATTCATGGGAGACTGCGAGGTGAGCGAAACACTGCGGATTTCGCTATCGTGGGTGTGATCGGCGTCATGCCGGCAGTGTTCATCGTGAACATGCTCGTTCATGCTGTCGTGATCTTGCGGCGCACCGAGAAAATCCGGCTCCAACGAAACCATTCGCGCCAAGTCGAATGCGCTGCGTCCGAGCACCGCATTCAGCGCAACATTCGCTCGTTGCGCGCGGTGAATCGGCGCAAACGGATTCAACTTTCGTAACCTTGCCTCGACGATTCTCAATTCGCCTTCGGCCACCAGTTCGGTCTTGTTCAGCACAATCTGATCGGCAAAGGCGATTTGCTCGGCGGCTTCACGGCTATCCGTCAAGCGCCGCAGAACATGTTTGGCATCGACCAGGGTGGTGATGGAATCGAGCGTGGTTCGCACCGCCAAAAAATGATCAACGAAAAACGTCTGTGCGACCGGGCCGGGATCGGCCAAGCCGGTGGTCTCGACAATGATGGCATCGAACGGTCTTTGCGTGGCCCCGGGTCGCGACAACAACTGATGCAAAGTGCGAATCAAATCGCCGCGCACGGTGCAACACACGCAGCCGTTGTTCATTTCGAACAACTCTTCGTCAGTGCTCACAATCAAATCATGGTCGATGCCGATTTCACCGAATTCGTTGACGATCACGGCATAGCGCTTGCCATGATCTTCCGAAAGAATGCGGTTCAGCAATGTCGTCTTGCCGGCACCGAGGTAGCCGGTGAGGATCGTGACCGGGATGCGTGCGGGCATGTGCGCTTGACCCGTTAGCTCTGTTGCGCGCTACAGCCAGGGCATGAGTGAGGCGTGAATCACATCCGGCACTCCCGCATTGCCGACCGAACGGATCGCGAGATCGACATCCTTCAACGCGAACTTGTGCGTGGTGACTTTTTCCAGCGGAAAGCGTTTGGAAGCGAGTTGCTTCAACGCATATTCGCAGGCGCGATAGCTGTGGCCACGTGCGCTTTTGAGCGTGATGAATTTCACCGTCATTTTGCCGATAGGGAAATTCGGGAAATCACCCATTTCGCCTTGCACGACCATGGTGCCGCCTTTGCGTTTCATGGCCTCGATGCCGAGCATGACGGGAAAAGTTCCCGCGCCGGCGGTGCAATCAAGCACCACATCGACACCCTTGCCACCCGTGATTTCCATGATGCGCGCGAGTGGATCTTCTTTTTGCACGTCGATCACATAGTCGGCGCCGAGTTGCTTCGCGACTTCCATGCGCGCCGCGTCCTTCGAGGTGCCGGTGACGATGATGAGCGCCGCACCGGCCTGCTTGCAAATCACCGTCTGCGAGAGACCCTGCTGGCCCGGCCCTTGAATCAACACCACCGAATCGTAGCCAACACCGCCATCGAACAGCGACCACTCGATGCCGTTGGCCATCGGTGTGACCAATCCTGCCAATTCCGGCGTCACGCCATCCGGCACCTTGTGCACGACTGCGTTCCACGGCAGATAAACATACTCCGCAAATCCGCCCCATAAGTGCGGCGGATTGTTGGAGGTGGTGTAGCCATAGCGGCGGCCATCCGGGTTGGAGCGCCAATCGGTGTTTTCGCAATGCCGGTACTCGCCGCGATGACACCACTCGCATTTGAAGCACGCGACGTAGTGTTCAACGAACACCAGGTCGCCTTCCTTGAAGCCTTTGCGCCGGGTGAATTCGCGGCCGGCCTTAGCGATGTAGCCGATGTTTTCGTGACCCATGATCACCGGGCCATCGCGCAGCGGCTCTTTGTACATCTTCACGTCGGTGCCACAGATACCGGCCACTTCCATTTTTAGCAGCGCGCTGTCGTCGGCTATTTCCGGCATCGGAAATTCTTGAATTTCAATTTGCGATGCACCGGTTTTGACGGCGGCTTTTACTTTTTCCACGGATGCATTCCTCGATTATTGTTTTGTTGTTGGAGCCTGCGACTAAACCGACGCCTGCGCCACACCTTCACGCGCGTTCATCACATCCTTCACTGCATCCTTGAAGGCAACCTCGACCGGCAACACCACTGAAGCCGAACGCACCTTCTGCGCGCCCACCCCGATCGCCGGTGGTGGCGTGCCTTTATCGCGCAACGCTTTCGCCGCCTTCATTAATCGATGCCGCGCCATAATGATGCCGTTGTCCGTGGACACCAGATTTTCCTTGGTGCGATCACAGATCGGCCCCATGCTTTCCTGCAACGAGGCATCCTGCATGCCGATGCCCTCGATGCCGCTGTAACGGCCGCCGCTTTTCTGCGCGGCGCGATCCATCAGGTAACCGTTGTTCTTGTTTTGCAGCGGACGATAATTTTCATCGACGGCGACGTGGATGCCTTTGCCCGCTTCCATCGCGCTGCGTTCTTCATGCGTGAGCGCGCGCACCGGGTGGTAATCGAAACTCCACGCCCAATTGTGTTCGTCGTCGATCGGCACCCAGAAGTGCCCGTGGATCGGATGATCGCCGCGCGGCGGCACCATCGTGAAACACGGCATCACCCAGGGTGTGATGCGCCAATAGTAATGGCCGGCTTCCGCGTTGCGGCGCGCGCCGATGTACAAGCCGCCTTCGCTTTCCACCACCTCGAACACCGGTTTCTTGTCGCTCAAATTATATTGATTGCCCTTGGCGCCTTTGAACAGCGGATCGGTGTTGAGGCTGCCGCTATGCAGGAATGAAACGTGGCTCGAATCGATGCCGCCTTCCATTGCCTGCAACCAATTGCATTCCTGATATCGCTTCGAGGTGTAGCTCTGCGCGGCGGGGACGGTCGCGAATTCGAATTCCGGAAATGGCGGCTGGTGTTCGGGCGGCCCCATATACACCCAGATCACGCCACCGCGCTCGATCAACGGATACGATTTCAGTTTGATCTTGTTGCAGTAGCCGCTCTCAGCGGGTTCGGAGGGCACTTCTGTGCACTGGCCATTCACATCGTACTTCCAGCCGTGATACGGACAGCGCAAACCGTTTTCTTCATTGCGGCCAAACCAGAGCGAGACACCGCGGTGCGCGCAAAATTCATCGATCAAGCCAAGCTTACCGGCCGTATCGCGAAACGCGATCATTTTTTCCGACAGCAGTTGAACCCTGACCGGCGGGCAATCGGGCGCGGGCAACTCTTGCGCGAGCAGCGCGGGCAGCCAATAGCGGCGGAACAATTCACCCATCGGCGTGCCGGGATCGGTCTGGGTGACGAGTGCGTTTTGTTCGGGTTTCAACATCTTGAAAATTTCTCCTCGGTGGGCAATTTCTTGTCGTTTGCGTTGCCCGAAATGATGCTAACCACCGCAAAATTTCGCCACACGAAATGGCGTGGATCAGGTGTTCTCTTATACGGAACATCGTTCCGATATAAGAAGTTTACGTTATCATTTCCCGGTCGGCGATGTCAATTTGAAACTGGAAATGTTGACCGTGGACAGTCAATATTTGCGTGCGTCTTTCGCGCGAAAAACGAAAATAGAACGCCGCCATGAATGATACCTCCGCCGTGTTGGAACTCTGCCCCATTGCCGACGTGCCCGAGGGCGGCGCGCTGAAAGTCGAAACTGCCGGCCTGACCGTCGCCGTCTTCAATCTCGGCAACACGTTTTACGTCACCGACGACGCCTGCACGCACGGCCCCGGTTCGCTCTCCGAAGGCTGCATCGATGGCGACAACATCGAATGCGATTTTCACAACGGCGTATTCAATATCCGCACCGGTGCCATCGTGGCACCTCCCTGCATGATTCCACTGCGCACGTTTCAAGTGACCGTGATTGATGGCAAGGTGTTTATCGATCCGGCGGGCAGGCCGTTGGTGGAATGCTAGGCCGGCAAGTCTGCTGAAGAAATTGGTGATGTCGTCCGCGCGAACGCGGGAAGACTAAATTCGGTATGTTGGCGGAACAAGCAAAAGGGGTACTTCTATTTACCTCAAATCTCTGTCTCCCCGGCGTAGGCCGGGGCCCAATTTTGTCAATGTGTCAATGGCTTACGAAAATTGGGTACCGGCCTTCGCCGGTACGACAGGGTAAATAGAAGTACCCAAGAACAAGATCCAGCATTGACTTGGTGTTTCAGCGCTTTTCGCCCTGTGATACGCGCCGGTGCTTGAGTTTGCTCATTTCGCCATCAACGCCAGAAATTCTTCCGAATTGAACCCATTCCTCATGCGATAGGTCTTCTCGCCGCGTTGGACGACAAGAAACGGCGTACCCGTTCCGCCCAATTCTCTGAATTCCGTTTCGCAGCGCTCAACATTGCTCATGTTGCATTCGGTAAACGCGAAACCATATTGGTTCAGCCAGCTTTTCGCCTGCGTGCAATAGCCGCACTCGGTGGTCGAATACATCGT
>JANPBQ010000290.1:0-5856 GCA_031430555.1 Betaproteobacteria bacterium | reverse complement strand
AATGAGCCGCTCGCCAACGTCGGCGGCGCCGCCAACGTGTACGGCGCGCGCGATATGCACGGCCTCGTGTGGGAATGGGTCGATGATTTCAATTCGCTGCTGGTGAGCGCCGACAGCCGCAATCAGGGTGACGCCGACAAGCTGCAATATTGCGGCGCGGGGGCCATCAGCCTGAAGGATCGCGACAACTACGCGGTGCTGATGCGTATCGCGCTGCTGTCCTCGCTGGGTGCGGCGGACACCACCAACAATCTCGGATTTCGCTGCGCGCGAAGCCGCACGAGCGCCCTCAAATGACCGCGCGTCGACGGACACATTTTTTGTCGGCATGGTGCGTCTGGCTGGTCGCGGCCAGTTTTGCATCCGCCGCCCTGGCCGCACCGACCGCAGCACTCCCAGCCAATTCGGTGTATCAACTCGATGTCCCATTGACGGATCAGAACGGTGCCGGTTTTCGTCTGGCCGAGCGGCGCGGCATGCCGGTGCTGGTCACCATGTTCTTCGCCAACTGCCAATTCGTCTGCCCGCGCATTTTTGCGGCGCTGAAAGCAACGGAGGCGAAGCTGACTGCTGCCGAGCGCGCCAAATTACGCGCGGTCGCGGTGACGTTTGATCCCGAGCGCGACGATACGGCGGCGCTGAAAGGCATCGTCGATGAGCATCACCTCGACACTCGGCACAACAGCGTCGCGCGCACCGACGCGCGCAGCGTGCGGAAACTCGCCGCCGCCCTGGGCATTCAATACCGCGCCTTGCCGAACGGCGATTTCAACCACACCAGCGTGCTGATCCTGCTCGATGCCGATGGCCGCATCGTGGGCAAAACATCCACGCTCGGCGAGGCCGATCCCGCCTTCGTCAACCTCGTCAGGAAGACCATTGCCGCGTCCGTCAAGCCCGCAGCGCCGATTGCGCCGAAGCGGCCAACGTAAGCGCCGCATCCACGGGCAGGCTTGCGTCGTAACCTTTTTCAAGAGGCGCGCGCAGCCCTTACCGCGCGCGAATCCGGCCTCCAATCCACCGCAACCGCGCATACTATGCCGATCATGGAACCCGTCCCGAGCATTACGCGCTTAGGCTTTCGCAAATGGTATGAGCGGCAGCTCATCTTGAGTCACGCCGCGTTGGTCGCCTGCGTGATCTGCATGGTGGCGGTGGCGATTTGCCTCGAACAATTAACCTATCGCGCGCCGCTATTCGCGACCGCACGGACGATCATTGTGTTTGCACTGGCGATGGTGGCGGGATGGAAGTGTTTCCGCTATTACGGGCGCTCGATGACCGAGGCGTGGCGCTTTGGAGAGAGCTCGGTCTGCAAACAATGCGGCACCTACGGACGTCTCGCGGTACTCGCGTCGGGCATCGTCACGCCGCCCGCGACAGAAAGCGAACCGGTGCCGGAATCGAGTGCGTGGATGAATGTCAGTTGCAAAAAGTGCGGCAACCTCTGGCGCATGCCCGAGTGATTTTTTGTTGTGCGCAACGCGCGCATGGCACGCTCAGATTGCGGCATCGCGTAGAATGCGCGCTTTCCATTCTTCCGGCGACGAAATGCTTGCATCCATTCAAATCCGCCTCGCCACCGAACTATTGGCCAAGCCCGCGCAAGTCGCCGCCGCCATAGCACTTCTCGACGAAGGTGCCACGGTGCCGTTCATCGCGCGCTACCGTAAAGAAGTCACCGGCGGGCTCGACGATATTCAATTGCGTTTACTCGACGAGCGGCTGCGTTATCTGCGCGAACTCGAAGAACGTCGCGGCGCGATTCTGGACAGTATCGAGTCGCAGGGCAAGCTCACCGACGAATTGAAAGCGAAGATCGAGTCGGCGGAAGACAAAACCACGCTCGAAGATTTGTACCTGCCGTACAAGCAAAAACGTCGCACCAAAGCAATGATCGCGCGCGAAGCGGGGCTCGAGCCGCTGGCCGACTCACTGCTCGCCAATCCGTTGTTGGTGCCGGAGGACGAGGCGCAGAAATACCTGCGCGCCGAGCCTTTGAAGCCCGACGAAAAAGATACCGTGGTGCCGGACGTGAAAGCGGCCCTCGAAGGTGCCAAACAAATACTCATGGAGCGATTCGCTGAAGATGCGGCGCTGTTGGCGCGAGTGCGCGATCATCTGGTCGCCCACGGCGTGGTCGAATCAACCATGATTGATGGCCAGCAGGAAGCGGGTGCCAAATTCTCCGATTACTTCCACTACAGCGAGGCCTGGAAAACCATTCCCTCGCATCGTGCGTTAGCGATTTTTCGTGGTCGCAATGAAGGATTTTTGAGCTCGAAGTTGTTGCTCGATTCGGAAATCGGCGAGGAAAAACCGACCTGGAGTTCACCCTTCAACGCGTGCGAAAACATGATCGCCGGACACGCCCGCATCGTCGACAAGAAACGTCCCGCCGATAAATGGCTGACCGAAGTGGTGCGCTGGACCTGGCGCATCAAGATTTCGCTGCACATGGAGACGGAGTTGATGGCGAGCTTGCGCGAAAAAGCCGAGCACGATGCGATTCAAATTTTCGCCGGCAACCTGAAAGATTTACTGCTCGCCGCACCCGCCGGACCACGCGCCACCATGGGCATCGATCCCGGCATCCGCACCGGTTGCAAGATTGCGGTGGTCGATGCGACCGGGCAGGTATTGGAAACGACGACCGTGTATCCGCACGAACCGCGCCGCGATTGGGAAGGTGCATTGCATGTATTGGCGGGCTTGGCGAAAAAACACCGCATTGATTTGATCTCGATTGGCAACGGCACCGCGTCGCGCGAGACCGACAAACTCGCACTCGATCTGATCAAGCGCCTGCCCGAACAAAAGATGACCAAAATCGTCGTGTCCGAAGCCGGCGCCTCGGTGTATTCGGCGTCGGAATTCGCCTCGAAGGAGTTGCCTGATCTGGATGTGTCATTGCGCGGCGCGGTGTCGATTGCGCGGCGACTGCAAGACCCGCTGGCGGAGTTGGTGAAAATCGATCCGAAGTCGATCGGCGTCGGGCAATACCAGCACGATCTCAACCAATCGCGCCTCGCCCGCTCGCTCGATGCGGTGGTCGAGGATTGCGTGAACGCGGTGGGGGTCGATGTGAATACCGCGTCGGCGGCGTTGCTGGCGCGGGTGTCGGGCTTGAGCAGCTCGGTGGCCGGCAATATCGTCATGCATCGAAACGCCAATGGCGCATTCAAATCCCGCGCGGCGTTGAAATCGGTTCCACGATTGGGCGATAAGGCGTTCGAGCAGGCGGCGGGTTTCTTGCGCATCGCGAATGGCGACAATCCACTGGACGCCTCATCGGTGCATCCGGAAGCCTATCCCTTGGTCGAGAAAATTCTCGCCGACATACAGAAAGACATGAAGGCGGTGATGGGCGACGGCAAGTTGCTGAAAACCTTGCGCGCGGAAAAATACGCCGACGAGAAATTTGGGCTTCCGACCGTGACCGACATCCTGAAAGAACTCGAAAAACCGGGCCGCGATCCGCGCCCCGAATTCAAGACCGCCACCTTTCAGGACGGCGTCGAAAAACTCTCCGACCTGCAACCCGGCATGATTCTCGAAGGTGTCATCACCAACGTTGCCGCGTTCGGCGCATTTGTCGATATCGGCGTGCATCAGGACGGTCTGGTTCACATTTCCGCACTCGCGGAGAAGTATGTAAAGGATCCGCGCGACGTGGTGAAAGCCGGCGACGTCGTCAAAGTCAAAGTGATGGAAGTCGATGAAAAACGTAAACGCATTGCGTTGACGATGCGCTTGAACGACAGCGCCGTGCCGAGCGAAAAGTCATCAAACTCAAGCACTGGTGCGGCGTTCAGGCCGAAAAGTGCCGGAAACCCGCGTCCCTCCTCGGGTTTACCTCCCGCCGCCGGAGGCACGATGGCGGCGGCGTTTGCGAAATTGAAGGAGCGGGTCTAGAAATCCGGCTGACTTGGAATGGGCCTTTTGGACAGCACGCCGGGAATTCCGATGATTGTGACCGCTGGTTTTTCTTTGCCGCTTGGTACGCCCGGCGGTATGGTCTCCGCAAGCCGCAAAATTTCGAGTTGTCCGCCATGCAGTTTCAAGTTCGCGTTGACCGTAATTTCAAACTTGCGTGTCGCGCCTTGCCACCACAGCCTCGAAACTGCCTTGCCGGATTTCGACTGACTTATTTCCCAATATCCGGGCCATCCATTTACACGCACGTCAGGCACGCGGTAAACCTCGGCCACACCGCCGCCAATGATTGTCAAATCCCACTCCTCCAGAGAAATGATTAGCCCGTCATTTCGCCTGAACACTCTTGTCGCATGGTCGGTCTGCTGCAAAAACGCGAACGAGGGAATGGTTAGGTTCAATACCCCGCCGACCAATTCAAAACCCGCGAATGGCGTCGCGCCAAGATCAACCGGAATGAACCCCAACGTTGGCAATAGTGTTCGCCATGGTTTGGTTTCCTTTTGAAAGTCGGCATATTGAAGAACGCGATCACATACCCGCACGTAGCCCAACGATACCCGCTGCTGCTCAACGCGATTGAACTCCGCAAGGTACTCAGGCGCGGGTTCAGCCCACTCGTATCCACAGAACTCGTAGTTCCGCATATCCTGTTTTGGCGCACTCGCATTTGCGGTCAATGTCGGCGTACCTATCAGTAACGCCGCGGTGAATGCTCTGAAGATTCTTATCATTTATCTCAACGCGCCCGATGAGTATTCAAGTTTTGGAATCAATGTCGTCCCACACATCCGACTTTGGCGACATGTTCATTTAAAACTCCTTCACCACATGCTGCTGCCGCCGGCTCACCGCCAACTTTTCCGGCACGCCGCGGATCACCGCCACCCAATGCACGCCGCCGGCACCGCCGCCTTCGCCTTCGTCGCCGCCGCCATCGGCGGCTCTTTCAAATCCTGCCACCGCCGAGGTGGTCACCAGCGTGTTGCGGTGCAGGCGGGTGAACAGGCCGGCGAATTCTTCTTCGAGGCGCGTGAGGGATTCTTCGAGCAGGTATTCCTTTTGCACGGTACGTACCGTCACGTATTTGAGCTCGGCCTTCAGGTAGAGGATGTCTTCAACCGGAACCAACACGATCTTGCCGCGCTCGTGGATCGACAGGTGGCGGCGGCGTGATTGGGCCGACTGCGACACCGCGTCGGCGGTCACCGGCTTGACGACCACCGCCTTGGTGAGTGCCACGAGCAGGCGTTCCTGGCGAATCGGCTTGAGCAGGTAATCGACCGCGTTCAACTCGAAGGCCTTGACCGCGTATTGGTCGAAGGCGGTGACGAAAATCAGCTTCGGCGGCGTCTCGATCCGCGCCACATGCCGCGCGACTTCCAGACCATCCATCAGCGGCATGCGGATGTCGGTGAGCACGATATCGATGCCACCCTTGTTGATGATTTCGATGGCCTCGACGCCGTTGGCGGCCTCGTCGGCGATGGTGAGCGGGAATTGCTCGCGGCAATCGTCGAGCAGATCGCGTAGACGGCGGCGCGCCGGGGCCTCGTCGTCGACGATCAGGATTCGGGCGGGTTGCGGCATGGCTCAGTCCTCCAGTTTTTCCACGGGCATTTCGATCGTCACCACATATTTGTCGCCAACCACGTCGGCCTTCAGGCTCGCTTCGGCGTCGAAGTGCAGTTGCAGCCGCTCGCGGATATTGGCGATCGCCATGCGATTGCCGGAAACGTGCGTTGAGGCGGTGTCAAATGGATTGGCAAGGCGAATGACGACTTGTTTGCCTTTGCGCTCGATGTCGATGGCGATTTCGCCGCCGCCCTCGTGGGGTTCGATCCCGTGATACACCGCGTTTTCCACCAGCGGTTGCAAGATCAGCGGTGGCACCATCGCCACTTCCGGCATCGCATCGAT
>JANPBQ010000289.1:0-9185 GCA_031430555.1 Betaproteobacteria bacterium | reverse complement strand
TGCCGCTGCGAAGTGGGCGGAGCCGCTTGACAGTTACTTCGGTGCTGATCGCGAGGCGGTGCTTTCGCGTTATCTTCCGCAGTATCGCGCGGCGAATACGGTGGATGGCAAGACCGTATCGCTACCGGCATTTTCCGATGCGATGTTTCTCTACTATCGCAAAGATCTGCTCGACAAAGTCGGCGAAGCGCCACCCACTACCTGGCCGGAACTCGCGCGTATCGCCAAGAAAGTGATGGATGCGGAGCGTGATCCCAATCTGCAAGGCTTGAGTTTTCAAGGCAAGGCGATCGAGGGTGCGGTGTGTTCATTTCTCTTACCGTATTGGAGCCTGGGTGGCGAAGTCGTGCGCGATGGAAAGTTGGGATTTGATCGAAGCAAGGCGCTGGCGGGACTCGCGATGTGGAAGAAAATGGTCGCCGATGGCGTGACTAAAGCCAATATTTCGGAAGTCGGCACCGACGACACGCGCAAAGAATTTCAGGCCGGCAAAGTGGTGTTCGGTATCGTCTGGGGATTCGCGTGGAATCATTTTCAGAATGGCGACACCAGCAAAGTCAAAGGCAAAGTCGGCGTGGTGAAATTGCCTTCGATGCCGGGTGGCGCGGCGGTGTCGTGCATGGGTGGCTGGAGTTGGGCGGTGTCGGCGTTTTCAAAAAATAAAGCGGAAACCGTGAAGCTGGTGCGCTGGCTGTCCAGCCCGGCGGTAGCGAAGCAATTGGCGTTGCGCGGCTCGATGCAGCCCGCGTTCGCGGAAGTCTTCAACGATGCCGACGTGATCAAAGCGAACCCGTGGTTCAGCGCCGCGCTGCCGGTGGTCGAGACTGCACGCCCGCGGCCGGTGACCCCCATGTATCGACCGATCTCGGATGCGCTGCGCATCAATTTCAACAGTGTGATGGCGGGTGCGCGCACACCGGATGAGGCGCTTGATGAAATTGAACATCGGTTTCGGCGGGCGTTGAGGTAAACGACATGAACACGCCAAGCACAACCAACTACGCGAGCAAGCCATCCCTGCTTGACCGCATCGCCGACATGAACGATGGCGCGCTCGCCGTCGTGTTGCTCGCGCCGGCATTTGTGTTCATCGCCTTGGTGATCGTCTACCCCGTCGCAACATTGCTCGTGCAAAGTTTTCAGGATGTGCGGCTACTCACCGGAAACCCGTCGCGCTGGGTGGGCATCGAGAATTACGCACTGGTGATGGGTGACCCGCAATTTTGGCGCGCGGTGAAAAACACGCTGATCATCGTCGCCGTCACGGTGCCAGGCTCGCTGGTGTTTGGATTGGCGTTGGCGTTGCTCGCGAACATGCCTTTCAAGTGGCGCGGGCCGATTCGCCTGGCACTGTTGCTGCCGTGGGCGATGCCGCTCGCGTTCGTGGGCCTCACGTTCGCGTGGTTTTTTCATAGCGAGTATGGCGTCATCAACGATGTATTGCGCCGCATCGGCATCGAGCCGCAGGTCTGGTTCAATTCGGCAGCGCTGACAATGATGGCGATTTGCATTGCCACCATCTGGAAGACGTCGTCATTCATGGCGCTGATTTTGCTCGCCGGTTTGCAGACGATTCCGAAGTCGCTTTATGAGGCAGCCGAAGTCGATGGTGCCAGCCACGCCACGCAATTTTTTGAAATCACGCTGCCGCTGCTGGTGCCGTCCATGCTGGTCGCGCTGATTTTTCGCACGCTGACGGCGATTCAATCCTTCGATATTCCGTACAGCATGCCGGGGCCGGGCGAAGAAACGCAAACGCTCGCGATGTATATCCACGCCAACGCAGTCGATTACCTTGATCTTGGTTACAGCTCGGCGCTGGCAGTGGTGATGTTCGTGTTGTCGATGGCGACCACGTTCGTCTATCTCAAGTATGTGCGCGGGGAGGCGAAATGAACACGCTGTTCTCGGGAAGTCGCCTGCGCTGGGCGGCGGCAATCATCGTGCTGCTCAATGGATTTTTCCCCGCGATCTGGATCTTGTTCACCTCATTCAAAGCGGAAGTTGAGTTGACCGCGAAGCCGATCACCTGGTTTCCACAGCAGCCGACATTGAATAATTTCATCGCCGCGTTTCGCGATCAGCCCTTGCCCGGCTATTTATTGAACAGCGCTATCGTCGCGTTTTCGTCAATGCTGGTCTCGCTTTTCATCAGCGCGCTCGCCGCCTACGCGATCGCGCGCCTGAATCTCAAACATCGCGGCTTGATTTTGACTGGCATCATCGCGGTGTCGATGTTTCCGCTGGTGACGTTGATGGTGCCGCTGTTCGAAATCATGCGCGGATTGAATTTGCTTAACAGCTACTCGGCACTGGTGCTGCCGTATGTGGTGCTGAATCTGCCGATCTGCACGCTGGTGCTGGTAAGTTTTTTTCAGGATATTCCGCGCGATCTGGAGAACGCGGCGATGATCGATGGCTGCACAAGATTAGGCGCGTTGTGGCGCGTGGTGGTGCCGCTCGCCGCCCCCGGCGTATTCACCGCGGGTATCCTCGCGTTCGTGAATGCGTGGGATGAATTTTTGCTGGCGCTGTCGTTCAATTCCGCGACCGCCTACCGCACGCTGCCGGTCGGCATTCAGATGTATCAGGGCGAATTTTCGTTTCCATGGCCGACCATTTCAGCGGCATTGGTGGTGGCGATGATTCCGGTGGTGATCGTGATTCTGATATTTCAGGAGCGGGTGGTGAGCGGGTTGACGTCGGGGGGATTGAAGGGGTAGTACCTCCTCGAAAGATCAGCATTTAGAAGTTCTTCCCCCGCGAAGGCGGGGGGCCAATTGACGGATCGTCTGCGCGTAGAACTTGGGCCCCCGCCTGCGCGGGGGAAGGATCGAATTTTCGGCAGAGGATTCCATCGCATTATCAATGTAAAAAAGAAAAATCTAGCACTGTAGCGGCATTTCAGGCCGTTTTGCTCAGAACGCCGCGCCAGTGCTAGAGTTTGTCCAACAGGCACTTCAATTGATGCTGTCGTACCGGCGAAGGCCGGTACCCAATTTTGTAGCCAGTTGAGTTGCGATGAAGATTAGGCCCCGGAACAAGTCCGGGGAGACAGGGGTAAATGGACGCACCCCAAACGAACAAGTGAAAGTGAGATAGCCAGAATGTCGCGCGATACCTTCAACCGATTTGATTACGACGTGCTCGGCAACGTCGTGTTTGTCGAGGCGAGCGACACGACCGCCGTGTTTTCCGCCGAGGGAACCACCATCGAAATTTCGGCGCACCAGGCCGACACGTTTCGCCTGCGCTTGGCCGTCGGCAAGTCAGCGCGCCCGGATTACGGCTTGCTGGTCAAACCCAACGCCGAGGGCCGCCTGACGGTGGCGGCAATCGAAGGCGGCTGGCGTTTGACGCACGGCAATGTGGTGCTCGTGGTGACGCCGACACCGTTTCGTATTGCGCTGGAAAAAAATGGCCGCACCATTGCCACCTCGATCACCGATCAGCATTTTCGCGGCGGCACGCGCATCCCCGCGTTTGCGCGCGACGCCAAAAACGGCAAGTGGTGCGCGGCGCTGGCGCTGGAGAGCGACACGGCCGTATACGGCTTCGGCGAAAAATTCGGCGCGCTCGACAAACGCGGTCAACTGATTCGCGGCTGGATCGAGGATGCGCTCGGCGTCAATACGGAAATTTCCTACAAGAACATTCCGTTTTTCTGGACCACCGACGGCTGGGGCATGCTCGTTCATTCCACCGGCATGGTGCGCCACGGCGTGGGTTATGCGCAGTGGTCGCATCGGAGTTATGTGGCTGAAGTCGACGACGATGCGCTCGATATTTTTCTTTTCATTGGCGACCCCGCCGCCATCATCGATCGCTATGCCGCATTGACCGGCCGGCCCGCACAGCCGCCGTTGTGGGGCTACGGCATGTGGCTCTCGCGCGCGTATTACAAAACGCCGCAAGAGGCGATCGATGTCGCCGCCGACATGCGCCGGCGGGAAATCCCCTGCGATGTCATCACACTCGATGGCCGCGCTGCGTGGGAAGTGAAAACGCGCTTCACCTTCGATTGGGACAAGAGCCGATTCGACAATCCCCGAAAAACGCTCGCGACATTGAAGAGTTACGACCTCAAAATCTGCGTGTGGGAATATCCCTACGTGTCGATTCACAGTCCGCTCTTCAATGAGCTTGAAGCCAAAGGATGGTTGTTGAAAAACGCCGATGGCAGCGCCGCCGTATTTGAATGGGAGCGCGAACCGGGTGCCGTAAAAGACAGCCCGATCCTTTCCGTGCTCACACCATTGCCAGCGTCGGGCATTCTCGATTTCACGGTGGCCGAGGCGTCACGCTATTGGGCTGATCGGCACAACGCCTTGTTCGACGACGGCGTCGATGTGATGAAGACCGATTTCGGCGAGCAGGTGAGTGTGGAGATGATCGCCTCCAATGGCGACACCGGTCGGCATTTGCACAACGTCTACCCGCTCTTGTACAACCGCTGCGTGTTTGACGCGACGCAGCGCTACAACGACACCCATGCGCGTGGCCCGGCGATGGTATGGGGCCGCGATGGCTTCATCGGCAGCCAGCGCTATCCGATGCAATGGGGGGGCGATCCGCAAACGGATTGGGAGGCGATGGCGGCGAGCATTCGCTCGGGATTGGGCTATGGCCTGAGCGGCGTGCCGTATTACGCGACCGACATCGGCGGGTTTTACGGCGAGCAGCAACCCGATGCTGAATTGTTTTTGCGCTGGACTGCGAACGGCATTTTCTGTTCGCACTTTCGCTATCACGGCATCGGTGCGCGCGAGCCGTGGGCGTTTGGCGCGGAAGCGGAGACAACCGCGAAAAAACTGCTCGCGTTTCGCTATCGATTGATTCCCTATATGGCGGGCGCCGCCGAGCAGGCCGCGCGCACCGGGCTGCCGATGATGCGCGCCATGGCGCTCGCGTTCCCGTTAGATCGCGCGGCGCGTTCGTTTGAGACTCAGTATTTGTTCGGCGACGCATTGCTGGTGGCACCGATCATTCGCGCAGGTGGCACGGTGGAGGTTTATTTTCCGGCAGGCGGAGGGTGGTTCGATCTCGATACCGGTGAGCGCATCGAGGGCGGGCAGGTGCGCACTGTCAGCAAGTCGCTCGATCAATTGCCCGCGTGGGGACGAGAAGGACACATACTTTGCCTGGGCCGCGCGGTGATGCATACCGGTGAAATCAATCTTGCGGCACCGATCGAGGAAGTGCGTGTCTTCGGCATGCCGCGCGCAACACCGTGCGTGATGGAACAATGCGTGACGGTGATTCAAGACAAGGGTGCGGCGTATCTCACCGGCGTGAATGCTCAGCAATGTTCGCCCAGCGTGGGATATCGCGCGGTCGATGAGGCGGGCCGTGTGCGCATCGAGCGGACGTAGAAAACAAGGCTCAATCTCCCATGATCGTGATATTGAAAAACGGCGACAGCGAATTGATGCTGTGCCCGGAAATCGGCGCGGCGATCGCGCGATACACCTGGCGCGGCATCGACATTCTGCGCCGCGCGCCGGATAGCGCGATCAATGAAAAATTGGTGCGGCAGATGGGCTCGTACGCGCTGATACCGTATTCGAACCGCATCGGACAGGGCAAGTTGACCGTCGGCGATCAAACACACGTATTGCGCGCCAATTTTCCGCCGGGTGCGCATGCGATCCATGGCTTTGGCTGGCAACGCGCCTGGCGCGTCGTAAAGAGCACCGGCGATTCGGCCGAGCTTAAGTTGCAGCACGCAGCTGATGTCGATTGGCCGTTTGCCTGCGAAGCGACGCAGACGTTGCGCATTGCACCGGCGTCGTTGAGATTGACGCTGGCGGTAAAAAATGTCGACTCGCGCGCCATGCCTGCAGGCCTTGGCTTTCATCCCTTCTTTCCGTTGACACCCGACTCGCATTTGCAGGCCGAGTGGAAAGGCATGTGGAAGATGGATGCGGATTCGTTGCCGACCGAATGGATTGCCGCGCCGCCGGAAGCCGATTTCAGCCAATTGCGGCCGGCGTCGAATTGGAAAATCGATAACTGCTTCACGGGTTGGGGACGGCGCGCCGTGCTCGATTACCCGACGCATCGCATGCAACTCGATGCTTCTGAGGCGTGCCGCAATATTGTCGTGTTCGCGCCGAACGATGGCCGCAACTTCATCGCGCTGGAGCCGGTCACGAACATCAACAATGCGTTCGCATTGGCGGCGAAGGGCGTTGCCGATACCGGAATGAAAATGCTGGCACCGGGCGAATCGTTCGACATATCGACGACGATCAGCGTGAGTGGTCGCGGATCAAGCGCGTCGCCCGCATCAAAACCCCATGCGTGAATTCAATGGTGTTCGCCTGGCGCTCGACGCGCGCGCCGCGCTGGCCGAGTGCCCGCTGTGGAATGTAGCCGAACAAAAATTGTACTGGGTGAATATCTCCGGACGCAGCATCAATTGCTTCGACCCGGCCAGAGGTGCCAACACAAGTTGGCCGATGCCAGGTGAACCCGGTTGCATCGCGCTCGCGGCGGGCGATGGCTTGGTGGCCGCGCTACGCGATGGTTTCTACCGATTTTTTCCCGCCGATGGTGCACTGAAAAAAATCGCCGACGCACCGTACGACACCACACAATTTCGCTTCAACGATGGCCGCTGCGATGCGGCGGGGCGATTCTGGGCGGGTGCCATGTTCGAGCCGCGCACGGCGGAATCGGCGGGCATGTATTGTCTTGAGCGCGGCAAAGTGCGCGCTGGTTGGGGGCCAACCGGAAATCTCGGCGTCAAGGTCAGCAATGGATTGGCCTTCGCAGTCGATGGTAATCATGTGTTTCAATCCGATACGCCGAACCATGTGATTTACCGATTTCCATTCGACATGGATGCCGGGCAGATCGGCGCGCGCGAGGTGTTCGCGCGTTGCCACGACAATCGCACCGACGCCGATTACGGCGGGCGACCGGATGGCGCGGCGATCGATAGCGAAGGCAATTACTGGAGCGCGCAATACGAAGGGGGCCGCGTGTTGCGGTTTTCGTCATCGGGCGAAATCACCGCTGTCATTGCCGTGCCAGCGAAACGTGTGACGATGGTCGCCTTCGGCGGCACCGATTTGCGCACGCTCTACATCACCACCGCGCGCGAAGGTGCGAGCGAGGCGGAGCTTCTGCAATATCCGCATTCAGGCGGGATTTTTTCGTGCGACATGGATGTGGCGGGTTGTGGTGAGCCGAAATATGTGGACTAAACGATAAGCGTCAGCCGTGCAAAACACAAACTGTCACCCCGGACTTGTTCCGGGGCCCAATTTATCGTATACAAAAACTTGGGCCCCGGAATGAGCCCGGGGCGACAGGTTGGAAAAATTTTCAAGGTATTTCGCCCATTCTCGTAGCATCGCATCAGCACATTTGATTGGATGACCCGGATAATTCCCATGACCGACACCACCCGCTATCCCAGCCTCGCCGACCGCGTCGTATTCATTTCCGGCGGCGGTTCCGGCATCGGCGCGTCGCTCGTCGAACAATTCGCGATGCAAGGTGCGCGCGTCGCGTTTTGCGATATCGATACTGCCGCGAGCGACGCGTTGGTCGCAAAACTTTCCACCTGCAAATACGCACCGCGTTTCGATCATTGCGATGTGCGCGACATCACGGTGTACCAATCGTTGCTCGGAAAAATCGAAAAGGAAATCGGCGCAATCCGTGTGTTGATCAACAACGCCGGCAACGATCAACGCCACTCGCTCGCCGAATTGACCCCCGAAATGTGGGACAACGCACAGGCGCTCAACTTGAAGCACCACGTCTTTGCGATACAACAAGTGGCATCCGGCATGGCGGCGGCCGGCGGTGGCTCGATCATCAATCTGGGTTCGATTTCCTGGATGCGTGGCCGCGCGAACCTGGTCGGCTACACCACGGCCAAGGCGGCCATCTCCGGCCTCTCGCGCACGCTCGCGCGCGAGCTCGGCGAAAAAAATATCCGCGTCAACACGCTGGTGCCGGGTGCCATCGTCACCGAGCGGCAACAAGCATTGTGGCGCAACGCCGATGAAGACAAGAAATTCATCGAACTGCAATGCCTGAAATTTCGCCTCGATCCCGCGCATGTGTCGCGCACCGCGCTGTTCCTTGCTGCCGATGATTCAAACGGTATCACCGGCCAGAACATCATCGTCGATGCGGGATTGGCGCAGGTGTCGGTGGCCGGGTGAGGCAGCGATGCTGCGCAGAAGTTCAGTGTTGAAATCAAGGTTGTGTTGAACCAATTTCCGAATAGACCTTCCCCCGCGCAGGCGGGGGGTGAAGCAGGGAATTCGCGGAGCAAGCTCCGCGCCTGCTGAACGCCATGCCGATGCAGCGGCATGGCCCAAGCTTGTTGAACAACTTAGCCCCCGCCTGCGCGGGGGAAGGATTTGTGAAGAATTTTCTGACAAACGTCTCTACGAGGAATGAAATGAAAAAAGCGCTCGCGATTTTTTTCGCATCCTGTGTCTTTTCCGCAATCGCCCAGACCTACCCTGACAAGCCCATCACCGTCGTCGTCCCGTTCGGCCCCGGCGGCACCACCGACCTGATGGCGCGCGTGCTGCAGGCGGAATTCGAAAAGGCCATCGGTGCCTCACTTATCATCACCAACAAAGCCGGTGCCGGCGGCGCAATTGCCATGGCCGAAGTCGCGCGCGCCGCGGCCGACGGTTACACACTCGCGATGACCACTATCGGCCCGCAGGTATTACAGCCGACCTTGAAAAAACTCACGTATCAAGCCGACAGTTTTGACTTCCTCTGTGGCACCTACGATGTGCCGCTGATGCTGATGGTCACACAGGATTCGCCGTTCAAAACACTGGCCGATGTCATCAACTATGCGAAACAAAATCCCGGCAAATTGAATTACGGCTCATCCGGGCAGGGCACCGCACTGCACATTTCGATGGCGGCGATTTTGAAGCGCGCGAGTGTTGAAGGCTTGCATGTGCCCTACAAGAGCTCCGGCGAAATGGCCACCGGACTGCTCGGCAAACACATCATGATGTTTGTCGAAACGCCTGCGGTGGCGACGCAATATCAGTTGCGCCCAATCGCGATCCTCGCCGAAAAACGGCTGGACACGCATGCCAATGTGCCCACCGTGATGGAAGGCGGGATCGATGTGCGCGGCACGGTCTGGGGCGGCTTGGTGGCACCGAAGGGATTGCCAAACGACGTACGCG
>JANPBQ010000288.1:0-4717 GCA_031430555.1 Betaproteobacteria bacterium | reverse complement strand
GAAATCGTGCCGCTGTTTTTCCAGAAATCCCTAACCGAACCGGTCGCGGGGCTGAAGCCCTACACCGCGCTGCAATTGGCGGGCCGCGATATTTATCAGCGCGAGGGCTGCTACAACTGTCACTCGCAAATGATTCGCCCGTTCCGTGCCGAGACCGAGCGCTATGGACATTATTCGGTGGCTGGCGAATTTGTTTACGACCATCCATTTCAATGGGGCAGCAAACGCACCGGGCCGGATCTGCACCGCGTCGGCGGCCGTTACAACGACGAGTGGCATCGCTTGCACTTGCGCCAACCGCGTGACCTGGTACCGGAATCGAACATGCCCGCGTATCCGTGGCTGGCAACAACGATGCTTGACCCCAGCGAATCGGCACCGCACATGAAAGCACTTTCGCATGTCGGTGTGCCGTACACCAAGGAAGAAATCGACAAGGCCGCTGATGAAGTCAAAGGTAAGACGGAAGAGGACGCGATGGTGGCCTATCTCCAGGTACTCGGTACTGCATTGAAGAATGTGAAATAGCCATGGACCCTTTTGACGTCAACGACTTTCGTACGCTCATCACCGCACTCTCGTTCATTGTGTTTGCGGGCATTGTATTTTGGGCATATAGCAGCCGCCAGAAAGCGCGCTTTGACGAAGCCGCCAATCTGCCCTTTGCGGACGCAGAAAGTGAACTGCCTCATGACATTCCGGTGGTCAACGCCACGGACAACCGTCACGGAGCGCGCTCATGAGCGATTTCACGTCAAATTTCTGGCATTGGTATGTTGCCGTCATCTCGATCGTCAGCATTCTCGGTTGCGGTGTGCTGCTGTGGATGCAGAGCACGGCGCGGCCACCCAAGGGCGCAAAAATAGAATCGCATGGCCACGTCTGGGATGAGGATCTGACTGAACTCAACCATCCGGTGCCGCGCTGGTGGATGTGGCTCTTTTACATCACCATTGTTTTTTCGCTCGGCTATGTTGCCCTTTATCCGGGCCTTGGTAATTTCGCGGGCAAGTTTGGCTGGACATCGGCCAATGAATATGCGGCGGAAATGAAACAGGCGGACGCCGACTATGGCCCGTTATTTGAAAAATATTTGAAGATCGATGTCGCCATACTTTCAAAAGATGCCACTGCCAACGCAATGGGCCAGCGCCTCTTTCTCAATTATTGTGCGCAGTGTCATGGATCGGACGCCGGAGGTGCCAAGAGTTTTCCGAATCTGCGTGACAAGGATTGGCTCTATGGTGGCGACGCGGCGAGCATCGAAACCACCATCCTCAATGGCCGCAACGGCGTGATGCCGGCGCTGGGTGCTGCGGTTGGTGGTGAAACTGGCATCAGTGCGCTCACGCATTTCGTGCGATCACTTTCCGGACTGAAACACGACGCGAAATTGGCCGAGGCGGGCAGAGCCAAATTCGCAGTCTGCGCCGCCTGCCATGGCGCGGAAGGCAAGGGCAACATGGCCCTCGGTGCGCCGAATTTGACGGATGCGGTGTGGCTTTATGGCAGCGCCGAGGAAACCATCGCCGAAGGTATTCGCAATGGCCGCAACAACATGATGCCGTCGCAAAAGGAACGCCTGGGTGAGGCGAAAGTGCATTTGCTGGCGGCGTATGTTTATGGGTTGGGTGGAGGCATGCCGGAGAGGCCGACAACGGCGAAATAGCACTTCGCGAAAAACATTCCACACACCAACAAAGTGTCATCCCCGGATCAAGTCCGGGGATGACAATTTCTTCTTTCCGCCTGGAAATGTGAAGAATCATTGATGAGCACCTCCTCAAAAGTCATCCCAATAAATCCCGCCACTGACACCACCAGCGATCTGGAACAAACGCTTTTTGAGGTGCGCAAGAAAATCTATCCGCGCGCCGTCAGCGGATGGTTTGCGAAGTGGCGCTGGGCGCTGGTTTTTATCACGCAACTGGTTTTCTATGGTGCACCATGGCTCGCGTGGAATGGCCGACAAGCGGTGCTGTTCGATCTGGCCGCGCGCAAGTTCTACATTTTCGGCATCGTTTTCTGGCCACAGGATTTTATTTATCTCACCATCCTGCTGCTGATCTCGGCGTACTCGCTGTTCCTTTTTACTGCCGTCGCCGGACGCCTGTGGTGTGGCTACACCTGCCCACAAACGGTGTACACGGAAATTTTTCTGTGGATTGAGCGCGCCATTGAAGGTGATCGCGTTGCGCAAATGCGTCTCGATGAACGCCCGCTATCAGTGCGAAAGGTTGCATTGAAATCCGCCAAGCACAGCGTGTGGATGGCACTATCGCTCTGGACCGGCTTCACCTTTGTCGGCTACTTCACGCCTATTTTGGACTTGAGCCGCGAAGTGATGACCGCGACACTCGGCCCGTGGGAAACGTTCTGGTTGCTTTTTTACGGCCTCGCCACTTACGGCAACGCCGGCTGGCTGCGCGAACAGGTGTGCAAATACATGTGCCCCTACGCGCGCTTCCAGGGCGTGATGTTTGATCGCGACACGCTGGTGGTGGCCTACGACGAAGAGCGCGGCGAGCCACGCGGTTCGCGCTCAAAGAAAACCGATCCAAAACTTGCCGGACTCGGTGATTGCGTCGATTGCGAGATCTGTGTGCAGGTCTGCCCGACCGGCATCGATATCCGCGAAGGCCAGCAATACGAATGCATCGGCTGCACCGCCTGCATCGACGGCTGCAATCAGGTAATGGACAAGATGGGTTACGCGCCGGGATTGATTCGCTACGCATCGCTTAACGGCGTGAGCCAGCACTTGGGCTGGCGGGAAATGATCCGGCGCGTCTTCCGGCCGCGCGTGCTGATCTATTCCGCCATTCTGTGGGCCATCATCATCGCGGCCGTTGTCAGTCTTTATTTCCGCGTGCCGGTCAAGGTCGATGTGATTCGCGATCGCGGTGCACTTTCGCGTGAAGTGGCGGATGGACAAATCGAAAACGTCTATCGGTTACAGATCATGAATACCGAAGAACGCCCTCGACAGTTGGTGATTTCGGCGAGCGGCATCGAAGGCATGACGGTAACCGGTGTCGCGATGCCGCTCAGTATTGGCCCCGCCTCCACCCAGATGTTCACACTGAATTTGCGCGCACCGGCCGACAAAGCGCCAAAGGGTTCGACGCGAATTCATTTTCAGGTGGTGCCGCTCGATGCCGCCGGAAAAGCTCATCCGGAAGAATTTTCACTCAACGAGAAGTCAATTTTCTACAAACACTGAGAGGTCATGATGAACGTCTCTGCGCACAGTGATGCGGCGGTTCCCTGGTATCGCCAACGGTGGCCATGGCTATTGATGGCCGGCCCGGCGATTGTCGTGGTGGCTGGATTTGTGACACTGGGCTTGGCCATCCGTAGCGCCGATGGGTTGGTGGCCGATGATTACTACAAACAGGGCAAGGCCATCAATATGACCTTGAATCGCGATGCACGTGCGCGCGAACTTGGCCTTCGCGCACGAATTTCAATGATGCAGGACGGTCTCGTGTCGCTAACCTTTGACTCGGCGGTACCACCCGTATCGCAATTGCGATTGACGCTGCATCACCCGACGCGCAGTGGATTTGATCGCGAAGTGACACTCGCGCGCACGCCTGACGGCAGCTACCGTGCCGCCATGCCCGCCATCGACGCAGCGCGGTGGACAATTACGCTCGATGATCAGAGCGGTGCCTGGCGACTCACCGGTGATTGGGCCACCGACAGCGGCACTATCGAGCTCGGGAAAGCGCCCTGAACGCAACCTTTTCGGGAGGACTCATGAGCAAATACATCATGTGGGTGCTGTGGCCCTCATTCATCGCGGCCGGAATGGGCGTGGGAATTTTATTCACGCTGGTGGACCCGACCGAACTCATCATTCTCGGTCAGCCGTTGCATGCCAGCCGCACGGCGGTGTACACGCTGGGTTTCTTTATTCTTTGGGCGATTTGCGCGGCGGCGAGTGCGATGAGTTGCTTTTTGCAGGCGACTTCTCGGGAGAACAAATAGACGAAAGTCTAGCATTGGCGCGGTTTTTCATGGCTTTCTGCCCCGAAATGCCCGCCAGTTCTTGAGTTTGCCAACATTTGTACGATGGCTGGAGCGTAGCGATACCCATTATTGCCATGAAATTCAATCAATGATGGGTATCGCTACGCTCCAACCATTCTACGTGCTGAATTAGTGGGGAGACGGCGTCGCTACGCTATCCCCAACTCCGCCCGCCGTTTTTTCGTCAATTTCATCGCGACCAATTCATGTGATCGCTTAATAAGCGATTTCAATTCGGTGTCGGCGACTTTTTTCAGGTTGACGATTTGCACCCACTTTGCGCGCGCAAGGTAGGGCGCGGGAATGAAGCCTTCGCGGTCGGTGTGTTGCAAAAACAAATCGTCGTCGACTTTGAATGAAACGGTCTCTTTGCCGTCGCGGTCGACGAAGGCCACGCAAAACATTTTGCCGCCGACGGAGTAAACGAGATCGACGTCCCACTTGATGTCGCCGGTGACACCGGGCAGGGACACGCAGAATTTCTTGATGGCGGCGACGTTCACTTCGCGACTTGTTTCGCGACGGCGGATTTATCAATCACCTGATAAAAAATTTCGTCGGACTTGATCATGCCGAATTCCGCGCGCGCGCGTTCCTCCACCGCATCGATGCCCTGCTTCAGATCGCGCACTTCGGCATCGAGGCCCGCGTTACGTGTGGCGAGCTGAACATTTTTTTCTTT
>JANPBQ010000287.1:0-7334 GCA_031430555.1 Betaproteobacteria bacterium | reverse complement strand
CTTGTCGGCGTCACCCTGATTGCGGCTGTCGGCGCTCACCAGCAGCGAATTGAAATCATCGACCCATTCCCACACGAGGCCGTGCATATCGCGCGCGCCGTACACGTTGGCGGCGCCGCCGACGTTGGCGAGCGGCTCATTGGAAGGCCGCGCATACCAGGCGAGGATACGCGCGCGCCACGCCGGATCGCTGCGGGCATCGCGGTGAGTGTCGTCCGCGGCGGCGACATATTCCCATTCCAGCCAGGTCGGCAGGCGGGCGCCTTCGCGTTCGCAAAACGCTTCGGCCGCGAACCAGCTCACGTTGACAACAGGTTGATTCGTGCCAACCGTGTTGCCCAGCAACGTCGGGCTGCGCCAACTGTGAAGGTAGCTCGCGTCGGCGAAGGTCGCCGGCGCGCGAGCGCGCTGCCATTGGCGTTCGCGCATGACGAAGGCGAGAAATTCGGCGTTGGTGACCGGGCGGGTGCGCATTTCAAAAGCCTCGATCGCGAGCGGCGCGGTATCGGCATCGCCGGCGAGCACGCTGGTCAGCGTGCCGGCGGGGATCGACGCGTATTCCGCCCCGAACGTGGAGACCGGCAATGCCGCCGCCAACACCATCGCCATCATCGCCGCACATTGACGCATCGCCTTCACCTGAACGCGCAGGCCGAGCGACTGGACGCTAATGCGCCGCCGCCGCCGCAGTGCCCGGCTGTGCACGGACTTTTTTCACTTCGTCGGCACCGATGCGGCCACCCGGATTTCCCCAGGTGTTCAAGACATACGTCAGGATGTTCGCAACTTCATCGTCATTGAGTTGATTCATCGGCGGCATCACCGAGTTATATTCCTTGCCGTTAACCGTGACTTTCCCGGTCAGGCCGTGGAGTACCGTGCGAATCGCGCGCTTGGGATCGGCCGCAAGATAATCGGATTTCGCCAGGGGCGGGAATACACCCGCGAGCCCTTCGCCGTTGGCCTGATGGCAGACCGAGCAAGTGCCGCCAAACAATTGTTGCCCGGCTTTGATCTGGTCATCTTGGGTCAAGGTACCGCTGGCAGCCGCTTTGGTCGCCGTCACCACTGCCGATAAATTCGGTCCGGCGCGATCGCCGAGATATACCGAATCGACTTCCTTTCCGGAGTAGATCGCCTTGTTCTCCGGCCCATCAACTTTCAGAATCGCCAGCGCACCCTTGTTGAACGCGCGGAAAATCGAGTGATCGACCAGCACATAGCTGCCCGGCACTTCGGTGCGAAATTCGACGATCGCGGCACCACCGGCGGGAATCAATGTCGTCTGCACATTGTGTTGCGCATTGCTGCCGCCTTCGTACAGAACTTTGTCGAAAATCTCGCCGATCACATGAAAGCTTGACACCAGATTCGGCCCACCGTTGCCGACGAACATGCGAATGGTTTCGTTGGTCTTTGCAGTGAGCGCTTTGTCGCCGGTGAGCGCACCTTCCGCCCCGTTGAAAAGGACATAGGTGGGCCGCTCGTCGATGGCTTTTTCCATGTCGAACGGCTGCTGGCCTTTTTCACGGTATTTGCCGGTGGTATAAAAATCGCCCTGCATCACATAGAACTCGTGATCCACTTTCGGCAGACCTTTCGGCGGCTCGACCAGGATGAGACCGTACATGCCGTTCGCGACGTGCATGCCCACAGGCGCGGTCGCGCAGTGATACACGTAGATGCCTTCGTTCAGGGCCTTGAAGGTGAATTGCGATTCATGTCCGGGTGCGGTGAAACTCGAGGCGGCACCTCCACCTGGCCCGGTGACGCCGTGCAAATCGATGTTGTGCGGCATCTTGCTAGACGGATGGTTTTTCAAATGAAACTCCACCGTGTCGCCCTGACGCACGCGAATGAAACTGCCGGGCACCGTGCCGCCGAAAGTCCAGAAGGTGTAACTCACACCTTCGGAAATTTGCATGTCTTTTTCCACCACCTCGAGTTCGACGATCACTTTCGCCGGATAGTTGCGCCCGGTCGCCGGCGGCACATGCGGTGGACTGGTGAGGATGGCTTTGATTGGTTTGCCGCGCGGTGGGCCGAAATCGCCGGGGGCCTTGGATGGAGCGCCGGAAGACTTGGCCGTGGTCGCGGCGGTCGCATCCGCGACCACGGCCGCGAAACTCACGACCACAGCACCCGCCGCAAACACCAACCTCGTGATCTTGTTCATTGCCACCTCCGATATTTCAATCGTTCAAGCGTTCTACAATACGAGCGCACCACGGTGCGAGTTTGATGCCGATCAAAGGAAGCTCACTTTGCGGCGGCGCGACACTTACGCGGTGACGATGGGATTCATTTACGATAGGGTGCGACCGCAGCAATCTTAAAGATGCGGAACGCCATTCGGCGCGGCGTTTGGCGTGAAATCGCCCTAAAAGGCTCGCCAGTGCTGGGCTTTTGCAATTGAGTTGGTCGCAAACACACTTCTCGGATGGGCACCGCACTCCATGAAAATCTCGCGCTTCAAGTCGTTACCTGCACTTTTGATGGCGGCGATTTGCGCCGGCGGCGTTCACGCCAAAACATTGCGTTACGCGACACAAGACGAACCACAAACGCTCGACCCGCATTCGGCGAGCCTCGCCGTCACGACGCGATTGCTGTCGAATATTTACGACCCGCTGGTCGGGCGCGACAAGGATTTCAAACTGGTGCCGTGGCTGGCCCTATCCTGGTCGCAACCCGACGCGCGCACCTGGCGATTCAAATTGCGCCCGGGGGTGAAATTCCACGATGGTGCGCCGTTCACGGCCGACGACGTGGTTTTCTCGGTCCAGCGCGCGTTATCGCCGACGTCGCAATTTAGGTCCGTCGTGCAGGGTGTTGCGTCGGCGAAAAAGATCGACGATTTGACGGTCGATCTGATCATGGCGGAGCCGAACCCGGTGCTGTTGAATCACCTGTTCAGTTTTCGCATCATGAACAAGGCGTGGTCGATCAAGAATAATTCGCGCTTCCCGCAAAATTATCGCGACAAGGAGGATACATTTTCTTCGCGCAACGCCAACGGCACCGGGCCGTTCATGGTCAAAGAGCGCCAAACCGACGTGCGCACCGTGCTGGTAGCCAACCCGAATTGGTGGAACAAATTGAGCCCCGAAAAAGGCAACGTCACCGAAGTGATTTGGCTGCCGATCAAATCGAACGCGACGCGCGCGGCGGCATTGCTGTCGGGCGAGGTCGATTTTCTGAACGATCCGCCGCCGCAGGATATCGCGCGGCTGCGCGCAGGGTCGGACGTGAAAGTCGTTGAGAGTCCGGAGCAGCGGGTGCAGTATCTGGTGTTCGATGTGTTCCGCGACGAGCTCTTGTATTCGAACATCAAGAAGAAAAACCCGTTCAAAGATGTACGCGTGCGCCGCGCGGTCGCGCAGGCGATCGATATCGAGGCGATCCGCGTGAAAGTGATGCGTAATTTGTCGCGACCGATCGGCTCCCTCGCCACACCGACCGAGCAGGGTTACGCGAAGGACGCGAATGTGCGGCTGCCGCTGGATCGCGCGAAAGCAAAATCGTTGCTCACCGAGGCCGGCTATCCAGAGGGTTTTGCGGTCACGCTCGATTGCGGCAACAATCAACCCGCTGCCGATATTTGCCAATCGATTCCGCCGATGCTCGCGCAAATCGGCATCAAGGTCACGCCCAACATCGTGCCGACCGGAAATTATTTCAGCAAGTTGCAGCGCTTCGACACCAGTTTTTATTTGCTGAGCTGGGGCACGCCAACGGCGGATGCGCTCAATACCCTGCAATTCACGCTGCGCTCGACGGAAAAAGGGGCGGGAGACAATAGCGGCAATGGCGACGGCAATTACGGGCGATATGCCAATCCGAAATTCGATGATTTTGTCGATCGCGCGAAGATCGAAAACGATCTGGTCAAACGCGACGCACTGATCCGCGAGGCGCTACTGATCCTGACGGATGAATTGCCGGTGTTGCCGCTGCACCAGGCGATCATTCCCTGGGCGATGCGCAAGAACGTGAGCGCGGTATTTCCGCCGAACAGTGTGCCGTATTTTTTTCGCTTCAAGATTGAGTAGCGCCCCGCTTCACAATTTCGCACCCCGCCATTGCCGCCTTTAAAATCAAATACAACTCAAGCGAGCTGACGATGACGACCCGCCACGACACCCTGCTGGATACGATGCAGTACCGCGCTGACCCCTTGGCCGACGACACGATCACCGCGATTGCCGGGCCGCGCGGTGAAGCCGCGGCCGTGCGAACGCAGAGGCTATCGGCGGTGACGCGCGTGTTTGGTCAATGGCCGGATAACAAAAGTCTCGTTGACTGGGCGGGCACCGGTGAACCGCCGGAATTCGCGGCGGCAATCAAAAACTATGTCGAGGCCGGACGCCATCTGCCTGATTGGGCGGACCCCACAAAAATTGCGCGCGCCGAGGCGATCTTCATGGACTATGGCGCGTTGTCGGTGACGATGCTGTTTTGCGCGAGCCTGCCCGAGTGCTACGTGATTCCGGATCTTGCGGGGGTGCTGCACGTGACCGGGCAATTGGAAAAGCGCGCCGATCACCGCGTGCGCGCCACCGGCGCGATGGTGTTCCCGGTGATGATGCGCGGCGGCATGACGACGCCGGAGGGTGGCGGCATCGCGGCGATCTTCAAGGTGCGGTTGATCCACGCCACCATCCGCCATTTGATCTTGCGGGAGAGCCCGGCCGACGCGTTGACTGCGCTCGGCGACAATCATGACAAAGTCGGCACCGGCGTGGTGCCGCCGCTTCTCGATACCGGATCGGGTGTGACGATGCAAGAAGCGTTATTTGCGCACGGCTGGAAAACCGGCGAGGATGGATTGCCGTGCAATCAGGAAGAACTCGCGTATACGCTGCTCACATTCAGCTATGTTTTTCTGCGCAGCATGCGCGTGCTGGGGCTGGCGCTGCCCGCGGCCGACGAAGAAGCCTATTTGCACGGCTGGAATGTCGCCGGCCATATGCTCGGTATCGAGCGGCAATTGATGGCCGATACCATGGCCGACGCCGAGTCGTTGTTCGCCTCGATGCAAGCGCGCGGTCGCGCCGACTGGAACGCCCGCTCCGGTGCAATCGATGCGCGACCGCTCCTCGGCAACGCATTGGTGGACGCGGCGGCGGCGGCGATTCCGCTGCCGATGTTCAAGTCGTTTCCGGTCTTGATGACGCGTTATCTCTGCGGCCCGGCGACCTCGGCCGATTTGGGATTGACCAAGCATGTGTCGTGGCTGGGGATGCTGGTTTTCGCCACCGTCATGGGGGTGGCGCGAGTGATCGACATGCTGGTGCGGCTCGTGTTTCGCGAATTCTCGATTGTTCGATTGCTCACCCGCATCATCGGCTACCACCTCATCACCAAACTGATGTTGAGTCAGACTCGTCCGTTGAATGTGCCCACACATTTGCTGAACGGTATTGGCGGCATGATGCATGCATGGAGCGAGGATTCGAAATCGCCGGGGTGGATCAACGCGATCGAGGATTGGGCGACGGTCAAAGGCAGTTGGCGACAGGGGGGCTAATTGCGCAAATACCGTATCAGCTGCCCTGCTTCGGCCGGTCGAGAATTTGCGTCCGGATCGCCTATACTGCAACGCTTTTGCGCCCTTCTTTCCTCATTCGCTTGATACCCGCTTTCCATAACTTTAACGCTCGGTTCGCCCGCCTGTTGTGGTGTCTCGCGTTTGCGCTGACGCTGATCGCCTCACTGGCGCCCGCGCAGACGCCCGTGGTGCTCAACGATGATGCCGCGACCATCGATTTGTGGCCATCGATCACGCTGCTGCGCGATCCCGAGGCCAAACTCACGGTGGAAAATGTGCTGACCGACGCCAGCGGATTCGCGGTGCCGCAATCGGCGCACGCGGCGCTGGGTTTGCGCCAAAAAGTAGTCTGGCTGCGCGTACCCGTTTCAGTCACCGCGCCATCAAGCGCGCGCTGGGTGCTGGATTTCGATTACGCCTTGTTGAACCGCATCGACGTATACGTGGCGAGTGGCGGTCGGCTGGCATTGCATGCGGTGCTCGGCAACGAGCAACTTTTCATGTCGCGGCCCTTGCCAGGGCGATCGCACGCGGTATTGCTCGATCTGCGGGCGGGGACCACTTATGACTTGTTGTTGCGCGTGGAGACCAGCGGCTCGATGATTTTGCCGCTCAGCCTCAGCACGCTGGGCCAGTTTCACCAACGCGCCATCAACGAGCAGATGCTGCAGGGATTACTGACCGGTCTCGGCCTGTGCCTGGTGCTCTACAGTCTGCTGAAGTGGATCAGCCTGCGTGAAAAACTGTACGGGAAATACACCCTGCTGGTGCTCGCCAGCACGCTATTTTCCATACACTTTTTCGGCGTTGGCGAACAATATCTGTGGACCGATTTCCTGTGGCCGGAGCGACATGTGGCGGGCATGTCGTCGCTGATTGCCGCGTGCGCCACGGCGCTGTTCATCGAAGACGCGCTGGGGGCGGACATGAGCCGGCTGTTTCGCCGCGCCATCCGCATCGTCGCCGCGCTGCTTGCCACGGCGGCGCTGGCGCACGCGTTCGATGTGATCGATATTCATGCCGTCTCGCGCATTATGGGCACGCTGGGGCTGCTGCCTTCTCTGCTGGGCCTGCCCGGCGCGATTGCGCGGGTGCGGCGTGGCGACAGTGTGGGTGCCTATTTCATCCTCGCCTGGATGGGTTATTTTGTCGCCGCCGCCATCATGGCAGGCTTGGTCAACGGAATCGTCGGCGCGAATTTCTGGACCATGCATTCTTTCCAGTTTGGCGCCACCTTCGACATGCTGGTATTCATGCGCATCGCCGCCCTGCGCTCGGCCGACTTGCGCGTCGCCGCGCAGCGTGCCGCCCGTGAACACGAGACGCTGCACTCGATGGCGCACACCGACGCGTTGACCGGCCTTGTCAATCGGCGCGGGCTCAACATGGCGCTCGCCTCCGCCGTGCAGGATTGCGGTCCGCGGCAATTGCTCGCGGTGTATATGCTCGATCTCGACGGCTTCAAGCCGGTCAATGATCAATATGGTCACGATGTCGGCGACGAATTGTTGATCACCGTCGCGCAGCGTCTGCGCGCCACGGTTCGCACCGGCGACGTGGTGGCGCGGGTCGGCGGCGACGAATTCGTGGTGATGGCGGGCGGATTGCAAAGCGACGTGCAGGCCGAGGAACTGGGCGGAAAATTGCTCGCAACGTTTCGTGAATCGTTCGCGCTAGAGCAGGAAATTTGCCACGTCGGTGTGACCATCGGCTATGTATTGGCCCCGCCGGACGGCACCGAGGCGGCCCTGCTGCTGAAGGCGGCGGATGCGGCGATGTACGC
>JANPBQ010000286.1:0-2190 GCA_031430555.1 Betaproteobacteria bacterium | reverse complement strand
GAGCCGGCCGAGGCATTGCGCGGGTTGACGAATAATTTTTCACCTTTGGCGGCCTGACGCGCGTTGAGCGCCTCGAAATCTTTCTTCAGCATCAACACTTCGCCGCGCACTTCCAATCGCTGGGCGCCCGCACCGCTTGCGGCGGGCAGCGACAATGGTATCGCGCGCACGGTACGCAGATTGTGCGTCACGTCTTCACCGACTGCACCGTCTCCACGCGTAGCACCTTGCGTGAACACGCCGTTTTCGTAGGTCAGGCTAATGGCGAGGCCATCGAATTTCGGTTCACAGGCGTAGTCGATTTCGCTGGCGACATCGAGGCCTTCACGGCAGCGACGATCAAAATTTTCAATATCCTCGGCGCTGAATGCGTTGCCGAGCGAGAGCATTGGCACACGGTGCGTGACGCTCGCGAACGCATCCAGCGGTGCGCTGCCGACCCGCTGCGTCGGCGAATCCGACGTCACCAGCTCGGGATACTTCGCCTCCAGCGCGGCCAATTCGTGAAACAGTCTGTCCCATTCGGCGTCGGCGATGGCCGGCTGATCGAGCACAAAATAATTGTAGTTGTGGCGCGTGAGTTCGCTGCGCAACAAGGCCGCGCGCGCCACGATGGCCGGCTCGATCATCGCCGAATCAGGAATACAAACGCAGCGCCGCACTACCGCCGGGCGGCACATTGCGCGCGTCCATTGCCGCAGTGATCTCGGCGATGGAATCGACGATGGCTTTGCGGCCATTCGCCGTCAGCAGTTTGCGATTGTCATCCACCACTTCGCCTTGCATCATGTCGGCGAAACGCAGCGCCAATGTCATCATGCGCTCAAAGGTCTTCTCAGGATGCGGCGTACGCGGCACGTCGATAGCGAAACACAGACCACTCAAATATGCGCCCGCCATCTTGATGCCGGGCGGCTCGTTCGCGTTCATGTTGCGCAGCATGTACAGGGTTTGGCCCATGTCATCGCGCAACACGTATTCACCACTCGGCAGCGCCACCATGCCATTGGATTCGGCGAGGCCACGCACCTTGGTGGTGGCAAAAGTGACACCGTTCTTGCCGATGATGTTCACGACGATCTCGATATCGGTGTCCGCGCAAAATGCGTCGATCGCCTGCGCACGGCGCAGTGCGGCGGTGATTTCTTCGCGCTGCGATACCGCGCCGCCGCCGGCGCTTCCTGAGGCCGAGACGCCGATTTCCTGCGCGAACGTGGACATCAATTCATCGAACACGCGCAGGGTATCGGTGTCGATGATGCCGTCGCGGCTGGCGAGTTGCAGTCCCGCGCGCAATTCGCGGAAACTCAAATCATCGTCGCTGTTTTCGGTGATCGGTCGCCAGAGTCCGTTGGCAAGACCTTCCCAGAGTATGCGCGGTGACACGCGCCGCGATTTTTCGATGGTCGGCCAGAATTTGTCCGGGAACATCGGCGCGTCGGCAAGGATCAGCGCGACGGTGTCGATCTCGGTGTTGATCGACGGCGCACCTGGCTGCTCCGCGCTGCGCGGTGTGATCGGTGCGGAGACGATTGGGGCGAGCAAACCTTCTTCGACATCGTCGATCGGGGATGCATGCGGCATGCCGCCGAATTTTGGCTCGACGCGTTCGCCGTCGCTGTGCGCGTTGCCATGCGAATTACCGAACAAAACGTCGGGATGATCAGTTGAAAACGCTCGTTCGGCACGGTTGCGGTAGCGCGCTTCCTGCCACCGGTTGTAAGCGATCACGGCGACCACCACCAAAACCGCGCCACCCGCCAACGCCCACTGTAAATCACTCATCGCCGGTCTTCCGAATCATGTTTGGGTTTTTCGAAAACGCTGCAATTTTGGGGGTGCTTCAATATACCCGGTCATCCTCGCAAATGCGGTGATCCATGTTTCGTAAACTATTTAGTGATAACGAAAAATGGATCACCGCATTCGCGAGGATGACAGGATTTCTTGGGTAAGCAGCGAGTCTCATTGGTTAAAAGTCTAGCACTGGTGCGGTTACTGAGTCATTTATGGCTGGAAAGGTGCGCCAGTGCTAGGGTTTAATTTTACGATAGGCGCGCTCAGGATTTTAGTGCAACGTTTTCTTTACCATCTCTGCCCAGACTTCGTTTGGTGTTCGCCAGCCTAGACATTCACGCAGCCGGTTGTTGAGCTTCTCGGCGATCACGTTCAGTTCGGCCTGTGTGTAAT
>JANPBQ010000285.1:0-3021 GCA_031430555.1 Betaproteobacteria bacterium | reverse complement strand
GGCGGCCTCAGCCACGGTGCGGATCGGCGGCTTCAGATTCGGCATAACGATTGCGCGCGCGAATTGATTTGCCGTGTGAGGGAGCACCGCTTTCATGGCGTCGCCATCGCGCAGATGCAAATGCCAGTCGTCGGGCCGGATGATTGTGAGTGAATGCATGCTGCGATTATAGCGAGGGCAGCGGGCAATTCATTGTCGAACAACGATGGCAATGCAGCGCGGATTGAACGGGCGTAAGATTAATACTCGCAAGTCGAGAGACCGGGCGATAAGCATGGCTGCAGACTTTCCGCTTATCCATGGCGCTTGGAGGCGGGACAATTTTGGTTCTAACTTCCCCGTTCGCCCTGAGCCTGTCGAAGGGCTGGATTCGCGAAGCCCTTCGACAGGCTCAGGGCGAACGGAGTATTTGAACGATGCGAACAGTAAGGGGAGGCAAGATGTTTTTTCTTGGACAAACAGAATTGGTAACACTTCGGAAATTTTCCATCGTCGCGACATCGCTGGCCATCGGTTTGACGACAAGCGTGGCGGCATCGGATCTGCCGCGCGGTGCCGGCGATGCGCCGGAGAAAATCGGCACCGTGCGCTTCGCTACCTCTTGCAATGAAACAGCGCAGGCGCATTTCACCCGCGCCGTCGCCTTGCAACATTCGTTCTACTGGGCAGAAGTCAAGAAATCCCTGGATGCGGCCGCGAAGGCGGACCCGAATTGCGCGATGGTGCATTGGTTGCACGCGATGGTGTCGATGGGAAACCCGTACACGTGGCCGCTCACCGGCAAAGCGCTTACGGATGGCATGGCCGCCGTGGAAAAGGCGCGCCAACTCGATCCGCCGACGGAACGCGAGCGTGAATACATCGGCGCAGTCGAGCAATTTTTCAAGAACGCCGACAAGGTTCCCGCGCAAACTCGTCAACTCGCCTACGAACTCGCGATGGGCAAGATCACGCAAAAGTATCCCGAGGATATCGAAGCACGAATCTTCTATGCGCTGGCACTCTCGGCAAATTTCAATCCCAACGACAAGACCTATGCCAATCAACTCGCCGCCGCGAAGATTCTGGAAGGCGTGCTCGCGGAAAAGCCGGATCATCCGGGTGTCTCGCATTACTTGATCCATAGCTACGATTCGCCGCCGCTGGCAAAGCGCGGATTGGCTTCCGCCTATCGTTACCGCGATGTGGCCCCCTCCGCGCCGCACGCACTGCACATGCCCTCACACATCTTCACGCGCCTTGGCATGTGGGATGACTCGATCGCCGCCAACACGGCCGTACTGAAAGCGACCCGCGACCACCAGAGCCGCCTGCATTCCTGGGATTACATGGGATATGCCTATTTGCAGAAGGCACAGGATGACGATGCGAAACGGGTACTCGGTGAAATCCAGGCGCTGCGCAAAATCGATGGCGAGACTGCCTCCTCGGCGTATGCGCTGGCCGCGATTCCCTCGCGCATTGCGCTGGAGCGCCAGCGTTGGTCCGAGGCCGCCTCGCTGAAACTGCCGATCTCCGAATTCGATTTTGCGTGGCAGCAGTTCCCGCAAGCGGAAGCCATCATGGTTTACGCGCGCGCCTTGGGTGCCGCGCGTTCGGGCAAAGTGGCGGCGGCGAAAAAAGATGTTGAGCGCCTCGCGGTGTTGAAAGCGGCGATGCTCGAGGCCAAGCAGTTTTATTGGGCGGATCAGGCGGAGATTCAAATGAAGGCGGTGAACGCGTGGATCGCGCGTGCGGCGGGCAAAAACAAGGACGCGCTGCGCTTGATTCGCGACGCCGCCGACCATGAAGACGGCACCGAGAAAAGCGCCGTCACACCCGGCCCGATCATTCCTGCGCGCGAGCAATTGGCCGATATGTTGATGGGCTCGAAGCAACCGCGCGCCGCGCTGGCGGAGTTCGAGAAAGCGATCGAGAAAGAACCGAATCGGTTGCGCAGTTTGTTTGGTGCCGCGCGCGCGGCAGAGGCTGTCAACGATACTGAAAAAGCGAAAATCTATTATCGGCAATTGCTCGCCATCGCCGACCATCCGCAAGGCACGCATGCGGAAGTGAAACACGCGACGATGTATCTTGCACGGCGGTAATTGGCCATGTAGTCGGTAATCGGCGCGAAACCCGTCGGCAACGGCTCACGATAAAGAGATTGAAATGAGCCGTCATTCCGGCGAACAACCACAAGGGTTGCGCCGGGCCGGAATCCAGGCCATCGTATTGTTCAGATCAACGTGAGGACTGGGTCCCGGCCTCCGCCGGGACGACGGCATTTGCGTCAACGTTAAATAATTCTCAACAGGTAAATATCAATAATGGCGCGCGACTCAAGGCGCTATTTATTGCCCCGCCGAATCTCCCTTCACCGCCAACGCCAACGCCAATTCGTAAACCTTATTCTTCTTCTCGCCGGTAATTTGCACCGCCAACGCCACCGCCTGCTTCAGCGGTAGCTCATAGCACAACGCCGTCAAAGTCCGCTCCAGTAGCGCGTCTCCGACCGTTTTTGCCTCAGAAGCCGCACCAGTACTGGGCTTTGTTATTATCAAGACGAATTCGCCACGCCGATTATTGTCGTCTGCTTCCAGCCATGCGACCGCCGCCGACAACTTCACGCGGTGAATGGTTTCGAATTTTTTTGTGAGTTCGCGGCAGATCACCAGCTCGCGCGTGTCGCCGAAATTCTCAAAGAGTGACACGACACACTCAACAATGCGATGCGGCGACTCGTAGAAGACCATTGTTTCCGCCGATGATTTCAGCGCACTCAACGCGCGTTTGCGATCCCCTGATGTCGCCGGCAAGAAACCATGAAACGCGAAACCATGCTCGCCCTCGCCGCTCGCCGAGATCGCCGCGATCAACGCCGACGCGCCGGGAATCGGGATTACTTTCAATCCCGCCGCATGCACCGCCGCGACCACCTTTGCGCCGGGGTCCGACACGGCCGGCGTACCGGCATCGGTCACGAGCGCCACCGATTGACCTTGTTGCAGCAAATTGACGATACCCGCCGCCGCGTTGCGT
>JANPBQ010000284.1:0-5951 GCA_031430555.1 Betaproteobacteria bacterium | reverse complement strand
CAGCGGCTTGTCGGCGAGTTTGCGATGCACTTCAATTTTCGGCATCGCCTGATGCTTCCAGCCTTCGACGATCACCACATCGCACGGCGAAAAATTCTTCAACTGCTCGTCGAGCGAAGGCTCCGGCGCGCCGCGCAATTCATGCATCAGCGCCCAGCGCTCACTCGACGTGATCAAAACTTCGGTGGCGCCGGCTTCGCGATGACGATGCGAATCCTTGCCCGGCTGATCGATATCGAATTCGTGATGCGCGTGCTTGATGAGCGAGACCTTGAAGCCTTCCATGACGAGGCAGGGAATGACTTTTTCAATCAGCGTGGTTTTTCCGCTGCCGGAATAACCGGCGATGGCGATGGTTTTCATGCGCTGATTCTACGCGATGGGGCGTGCGCCATTACTTGAACGCGAGTCCCAATGCATTTGCCATAAATGCTAGTACATCACTGCGTTCTTCGATCAGCTTGGACGTGGGCGTGCCGGCACCGTGCCCGGCCTGCGACTCGATGCGTACCAAAACTGGGCCGGTGGATTTGCCGTTGGCTTTTGCGAATTCTCCTGCCGCCAATTGCATTTCGGCCGTGTACTTGAAACTGTGCGCGGGCACCACGCGGTCGTCGTGGTCGGCGGTAGTGACCAACACTGCCGGATATGCGATGTCGCGGCGGATATTGTGCAGCGGCGAATACTTGAAAAGCACCTTGAATTCATCGGCATTCTCGGCCGAGCCATAATCCGAGGTCCACGCCCAGCCGATGGTGAATTTGTGGAATCGGAGCAT
The DNA here is from genome assembly GCA_031430555.1 of Betaproteobacteria bacterium. GTDB lineage: Bacteria > Pseudomonadota > Gammaproteobacteria > Burkholderiales > Usitatibacteraceae > UKL13-2. The sequence continues at coordinate 5,173 of JANPBQ010000284.1, read as the reverse complement.
GTCCATCACGCCAACTTCCGGCACGGCGGCACCAAACAATTCGGGGCGCTGATTCAGCACCGCGCCGACCAGCAATCCACCATTGGAGCCACCGTTGATCGCGAGCTTCGCGGGTGAGGTGTATTTGTTTGCAATCAGCCATTCGGCGGCGGCGATGAAATCATCGAAGGTGTTTTGTTTCTTGAGTTTCATGCCAGCGTCATGCCAGTCGGTACCGTACTCGCCGCCGCCGCGCAGCACTGCGCTCACGTACACGCCGCCCATCATCATCCAGGTGGCCGCCGTGACGCGATAGGTGGGCGTCAGCGGGACATTGAAGCCACCGTAGCCGTAGAGCAATACCGGGTTCGAGCCGTCGAGCTTGAGGCCTTTGCGATGCGCGATGAAGATCGGCAACTTCGTGCCATCCTTGCTGGTGACAAACTCCCGCCTAGTTTCAAAATTATCCGGATTGAACGCTGTTTTCGGTCGCTTGAAGAGCGTTGCGGCACCGGTCTTCACGTCGCAACGGAATATCTCGCCGGGTGCCGTGAAGCTGGTAAAGCTGAAGAAAGTCTCGGCGTCCTGGAACTTGCCGCCGAATCCGCCGCTGCTGCCGACGCCGGGCAACGTCACTTCGCGCAACAGCTTGCCGTCGAGCGCATGCACGCGCACCAGGCTCGCCGCGTCCTTGAAATACTGGGCCAATATGTGCCCGCCGACCACACTCGCCTCGGTCAACGATTCGGCTTGCTCAGGCACAACGGTTCGCCAATTCGGACGCTCCGGTTTCGCGAGATCGATCGCGACGATTTTTCCTCTTGCGGCACCGGTGTCGGTGCGGATCCAGGCGGCGTTGCCGTGCGCGCCGATTAGCGTGTATTCGGCGTCGAACGCCATGGTCAACGGGCTCACGTCACCGCCAGCGTAGGCAGTGTTTTTCAGCGGCAACGTCAGCAGACCAAACTTGCGCGACGTGCCTTGCGACACAGTGATGAACAGGTTCTTGCCGTCGTCGGCAACGTTTGCGTCAAAGCCGCGCTCTTTGTTGAGTATGTCCTGATGAACCAACACATCCTTGGACTGATCGGTGCCGATGCGGTGGTAATAGAGCTTTTGAAAGTAGTTGCTGCCGGTGAATTTTTCACCTTCCTTGGGCGCGTCATAACGGCTGTAGAAAAAGCCCTTGTTGTCGTGTGTCCAGGTGGCGTTCGAGGACTTCACCCACTTGATGACATCGGCAAGATCCTTGCCGGTCGCGAGATCGCGGACTTTCCATTCCTGCCAGTCCGATCCGGCGCCGGCGACGCCATAGGCCAGATACTTGCCGTTCTCACTCACCGAGGTGCCGGTCAACGCGACAGTGCCATCTTTGGAGAATGTGTTCGGATCGATTACCAATTGCGGCGCGTCGGTCAATTTCCTTACGCTATACAACACCGCCTGCTGTTGCAGGCCGTCGTTGCGGATGAAGAAATAGCGGCCCCCCTGCTTCGAGGGAATGCCGTACTTTTCAAAATTGTAGAGATCGGTAAAGAGTTTCTTGGTCGGCGCGCGTTGCGAAAGCACGGCGAGGTGTTTTTCCGTGAGCGCGTTTTGCGCCTTCACCCACTCCTTGGTTTCCGCGCTGTTGTCGTCTTCCAGCCAGCGATAAGGATCGGCGACGTTGACGCCGTGGTGAGTGTCGGTTTGATCGGCGCGACGCGTATCGGGATAGGTACTGCCTTGCGCAAATACGGCAGCGCTAGTGAGCATCAATCCGGACGCAAGAAGTGGGAGTCGCGACATGCTTGCCTCTAGTTTTCATTGGGTTTGACAATTGTAAGAGCGGGCATTTTTTCGATTGTGTCGATATGTGCCACGGGCTCCGTACGTGTAGGCGGATCGAGTTCTGCCTTCTCGATTTTCTGGAATCGTTCGCTGATTTTTCGGCTGGAAATGTGTACCTGCTCGACGTCTTTTTGCGCCTGGCCGATGTGCTTGGCGAGGTCATCCATGCGCGCCTGAAAGCGGCCAAAATCTGCGCCGAGTTTGCCGAGCTCATCCTGAATGATGTGGATTTGTTTGCGCGTTTCCACATCCTTCAACACCACGCGTGCCGTGTTGAGCACCGCCATCAAGGTCGTCGGCGACACCAGCCATACGTGGCGCGCGGCGGCGTAATCGATCAGGTCGCGATGGTTGCCGTGAATTTCCGCGAACACGGCTTCGGCGGGAATGAACATCACCGCGCCGTCGCCGGTTTCACCTTGGACGATGTATTTGTCGGCGATGTCATCGACGTGTTTTTTCACGCTGGTTTTGAATACCGCCGCCGATAGACGCTCGGGGCCATCGACAAACATGCGCTCGTAGCTTTCCAGCGGAAATTTGGAGTCGACCGCGATCATGCCGGTGGGCGCAGGCAATTTCAGCACGCAATCGGCGCGCACTTTGCCGCTCGAAAACGTGTACTGGAATTCGTAGACCGACTCGGGCAGCGCGTTCTTGATGATGTCTTCAAGTTGCCGTTCACCCAGCGCGCCGCGCGAGCGCTTGTCGCCAAGCAATTGCTGAAGGCTCACGACATTGGTGGTAAGCCCGTCGATTTTCTTCTGCGCTTCATCAATGGTAGCCAAGCGCGCCATCACGTTCACGAACGTTTCATTGGTTTTCTTGAAGCCTTCGTCGAGGCGCTCGCTCACCTTGCCGCCGATTTCCTCCAACCGCTTGTCGGTGGATTTCGTAAGGCCCTCGACGGTCGCGTTGATTTGCGCCGTGACGAGACGCAGGGTCGATTCGATATTCTGTTGCTGGGCCAACGCCTGCTCGCTCAATTTCGCGAGCGTGCCGCCGAGCATCGCCGTCTTCAACGCGTCCTGCTTTTGCTGGATATCGAGCGTGAGTGACGCCAATTGGCGAATCAACTCTTCGCGGTTGGCGGCGAGGTTTTGGGTTTGTTCGAGTTGGAGTGACGCGACCGATTGGCGGATGCGCTCTGACGCATCAAGTTGGCTGGAAGTGAGACGCTCGCTTTGTTTGGCGAGGCCGTCTGAGAGGTCAGTGAGTAGCGCGCGATGATGCGCCGCTTGCTGGGTTTCGAGGGCTTGAGAATTGATTTTCCTGACGTGAAACGCGAGCCAGATCACCACGACGGCCACATTCGCGACGATAATCAGCAGCAGCATCAGGAGGGATTGAATGTCCATCGTGGAAATAGACTACCAAAAATCCGCTTAATCCGATTGGGGACTTCTATATTTACATTGTCGTACCGGCGAAGGCCGGTACCCAATTTTCGTATGCCCGCAACACACTCACAAAATTAGGCCCCGGCCTTCGCCGGGGAGACACTCAGTTGAGACTTATAAGTTTCCAATCACAAACCCTAGTTCCAGCGAGCCTTCCAGACCAAAAACACCCTGAAACCCCCGCCAGTAATAGACTTTCAAAGGATCACGCCGCTTCGCGACTCGCCCGCTTGCGCTCATGCTCCAGCAAAAAGCGCTTACGAATGCGGATCGTCTTCGGCGTGATTTCGACCAATTCATCGTCATCGATAAATTCAATCGCGCTTTCCAGCGACAACTGAATCGCCGGCACCAGCGCGACCGCTTCATCGGTGCCCGACGCTCGCACGTTGGTGAGCTGTTTGCCTTTGATCGGGTTGACCACGAGGTCGTTGTCGCGGCTGTGAATGCCGATCACCATGCCGTTGTACAAACGATCGCCCGGTGTGACGAACATGCGGCCACGTTCCTGCAATTTCCAAAGTGCGTAGGCCACTGCTTCGCCTTGTTCGCCGGAGATCAGCACGCCATTGCGCCGCGAAGGCAGATCGCCACGAATCGGCGCGTATTCGTCGAACACGTGGCTCTTGATGCCGGTGCCGCGCGTCATGTTCATGAAATCGGTTTGAAAGCCGATGAGGCCGCGCGCCGGAATGCGGTAATCCAATCTAACGCGGCCGCGTCCGTCCGGCACCATGTCGAGCAAATCGGCTTTGCGCTGGCCGAGCGCTTCCATCACGACACCTTGATTCGTGTCTTCGACATCGACCGTCAACATTTCATACGGCTCGCACTGCTCACCGTCGATCATTTTCATCACCACGCGCGGCTTGCCGACGGCCAATTCGTAGCCTTCGCGGCGCATGTTTTCCAAGAGGATCGTCAGGTGCAATTCGCCGCGGCCCGACACCAGAAATACGTCGGTGTCTTCAGTCTCTTCGACTTTCAGCGCAACGTTCACCAGCAATTCGCGATCAAGCCGCTCGCGAATCTGGCGCGAGGTCACAAACTTGCCTTCCTGCCCCGCGAAGGGTGAAGTATTGACCTGAAAATTCATCGTCAACGTTGGCTCGTCCACACCCATCAGCGGCAGCGCTTCCGGATTATCGGTGCTCGAAACCGTGCAGCCAATCGAGAGATCATCGATGCCGTTGATCAGCACGATTTCACCCGCTTCGGCGAGCTCCATTTGCACTTTGTTCAAGCCCTGAAAACTTTGTACCTGATTGACTTTGGCGCGCTTCGGCGGCTTGTCGCGCGCGAGCAGCATGACTTCCTGGCCCGGCTTGATCGAGCCGCGGCGGATGCGGCCAATGCCGATGCGCCCGACGTAGCTTGAATAATCGAGTGCCGAAATCTGCAATTGCAACGAGCCCTCAAGATCCACCTTCGGTTCCGGCACATGCTTCAGCACGGTATCGAACAGAGCGCGCATATCGGTTTCGGGCTTTCTCCAATCGAGCGTCGCCCAGCCGTTCAATGCCGAGGCGTACACGATCGGAAAGTCGAGCTGATCTTCGTTCGCCCCGAGCTTATCCATCAATTCAAACGTGTGATTGATGACCCAATCCGGGCGCGCACCTTCGCGATCGATTTTGTTCACCACCACGATAGGACGGAGTCCCAAGGCGAGCGCTTTCTTGGTCACAAAACGCGTCTGCGGCATCGGGCCTTCAACCGCATCGACCAGCAACAGTACGCTATCGACCATCGACAACACACGCTCGACTTCGCCGCCGAAATCCGCGTGGCCGGGCGTATCGACGATGTTGATATGCACGCCCTGATAATCGACCGCCGTATTTTTGGCGAGGATGGTAATGCCGCGCTCTTTTTCCAGATCGTTGGAATCCATCACCCGCTCGGCGACGTGCTGATGCGCGGCAAATGTGCCGGCCTGTTGCAGGAGTTTGTCGACGAGCGTT
>JANPBQ010000283.1:0-4479 GCA_031430555.1 Betaproteobacteria bacterium | reverse complement strand
GTTGATGAGGTGTATGCGGTACTCGCGTACATGTTGAACCTCGCTGACATTGTTCCCGCCGAGTTCGTGCTCTCGGAAAAGAACATGCTCACCGTTCAGGAGCGGCTGCCGAATCGTCACGGCAAGGTGCAATACGATGGCTTGTGGAACCTCCGTGGCAAGGGGGATGTACAAAACGCGGCGTGCATGAAGAATTGCAAGCTCGACATCGGCCTCGCATCGGATTTGCCGGAATTCGCGCGCGGCACGCATGGCAATCTCGCGCAGCAGCAGCGGCTCATTGGGCCGGCGCGCGGCGTGGATACCTCGATCCCCGCTGTCGCCATTGTGAAACCGCCCGCCAGACCGGTGCCGGCACCGATGCTGGAATTGGCCGGCAAGCGCAATTGCCTGGCCTGCCACCAGCTTGATAAAAAAGCGATTGGCCCCAGTTTTCAAGAGGTGGCCGCGCGATACAAAGGCGACGCCAACGCGGAATCCGTGCTTGCTGCGAAAGTCAAAAATGGCGGCGGTGGCGTGTGGGGCGCAATTCCGATGCCGCCTAACGCGCTCAGTGATGAAGAATTGCGCGCACTGGTGAAATGGGTACTTGGTGGTGCGTCTGGATAGGCGGGCAGGTTTGGAATTGCGGTATAGTCGTCGCTTGAAAATGGATTGAATTGTGCGTCAACGTATTTACGAAATTCAGGAGAGAAATATGCACCAATCACGCAGAAATTTGTTGAAGTCATCCGGTGGATTCACGGTTCTCGCGCTGGCGGCATCGGCAGGGCTATTGAAGCCGACGGACGCGGCGGCGCAGGAGTGGAACAAAGCGGCATTCGATACCAAGACGCTGCAAGACACGGTCAAGGCGTTCGGCGGTGCGGCGGCTACGGAGAGCAAGGATATTGCCATTACTTCACCGGATATTGCCGAAAACGGCGCGGTGGTGCCCGTGTCCGTGACGAGCAAACTCGGCAAGACGGAATCGATCGCAATATTGGTCGAGAAAAATCCGAACGCATTGTCGGCATCGTTCGATATCCCGGGGGGAACCGAGCCATTCGTTTCCACGCGAGTGAAGATGGGGCAGACTTCGAACGTGTATGCGCTGGTCAAGGCCGACGGGAAGTATTTTTTCGCCTCGAAGGAGATCAAAGTCACTTTGGGTGGATGTGGGGGGTGAGTCGGGGGTTTCGTTGGATACGCCTGCGCGTATCCAGCGCCCGGCGAACGGCATTCGCCCTTAGGGGCGAATGGCTGGGTGACGGTTGAAAAGAATTGCGCTTGCTCGCCGGCATGAGAAATGCGCGCTCACGATTAATTGCAAGGAGATTTACATGGCAGATCCGATGAAAATTCGCGCCAGTATGATGGGCGATAAAGTAGTGGTAAAGGTATTGATGGCACACGAAATGGAGACCGGCCAGCGCAAGGATTCGGCCGGCAAGACCATTCCTGCATGGTTCATACAGAGCGTTAGCGCGACCCACAACGGCAAGACCGTGCTGACAGCGCAATGGGGGCCGGCGGTATCTAAAAACCCATTTCTTGAATTCCGATTTTCCGGCGGCAAGTCCGGCGAGAAAGTGGTCGTCACCTGGACGGACAATAAGGGCGACAAACGCAGCGACGAAGCGACCATTTCTTAAAGGGGATTGCCATGAACCTGTTTTCGATCGGTCGTGCACTGGCCGCATTTATTGCCGCGGCATCGATGTCGTTTGCGTTTGCGGCGGCGGAAGATCCGGTCAAGGTGGTGTATCACTTCGATTCCGGGTTCGAGCAGGCGACAAAGGGTTTGCGCAATATCAAGAACCATCTTGATGTCGAGCCCAAGACAAAAATAGTGGTGGTCGCGCATGCGCAAGGCGTGCAATTTTTGCTCGATGGCGCAGTCAATGCGACCGGCAACCCTTACAACATACAAGTTGAAGAATTGGCTGCGCGCGGCGTCGAATTTCGGGTCTGCGAAATTACGTTGAAATCGAACAAGATCGATCCGAAAAAATTGCTGCCCGAAACCAAGCTGGTGCCGTCGGGCGTGGTCGAGATTGGTCGCTTACAGGCAAAAGCGGGCTTCGTGTATTTGAAACCGTAGGGTAAAAAAAATAGCGGCAAATGGACGGTGAATCCGAAAATATCACCGCCAAATTTCAGGAGGGCACAATGAATTTGTTCAGAAAAGTGGCATGGAGCATGTTAATGGCTGCCGCGTTGTCGGCAGGCGCGGCGATTGCGCAAAGTGGCGACGCCACGATACGGGAAATCGAGAAATACCGGCAAGCGTTGGGCGATGGAAATCCTGCCGAATTATGGGAAGCGCGTGGCGAGGACTTGTGGAAACAAAAACGCGGCCCGAACAAAGCGTCCTTTGAGCAATGCGACATTGGCATGGGGCCGGGCAAAGTAAAGGGTGCTTACGCGGTGCTGCCGAAATACTTCAGCGATACCGATAAAGTCGAAGATCTGGAATCGCGGCTGGTGACGTGCATGGTGATGTTGCAGGGCTATAAATACGACGATGCGAAGAAGAATCCTTTTGGCAGTCCGGAGCGCAAGTCCGACATTGAAGCATTGGTCGCGTATGTCACCGCCGAATCGCGCGGACAAAAAATGAACGTTGCGGGCACTCATCCGAAGGAAAAGGAAGCCTACGAGATCGGCAAGAAAATGTTCTTTCATCGCGGTGGCCCGCATGATTTCGGTTGCGTGACCTGCCATGGCGCGGACAATCAGCGTATTCGCTTACAGGATTTGCCCAATCTCACGAAGAAAGAGCCCGCGCAGCGCGCCTACACGTCGTGGCCCGCGTATCGTGTCTCTCAGGGAGAGTTACGGTCGTTTCAGTGGCGGCTGTTCGATTGTTTCCGTCAGCAGCGATTCCCTGAACTCGATTTCACCTCGCAGGGCTCGATCGCATTGACGATGTATCTGGCCAAGAATGCCACCGGCGGCGTGCTGACCGCGCCGGCCATCAAGCGCTAGGAGGCGGAAATGAAAAATATCAATATCGCATCTTTCGCTCTTTCGGCCATCGCAGCTTTTGGATGGTCGAGCGCATACGCTGACGCCAGCAAGCAAACTCAGGCCGACATCGTGATGAAGGCTTCTTTCAAGGAGCGTGGTCAGGCCAAACTTGATCGGCTGGAGCAAGACGAGACGCAGCGCCTGTGTTCGCAATATCCGGAAAAACGCCCGAAGGATATCGAGAAAAAAATCGAATCAATTAATTTGAAACTGATCAAGTATCCCGCAGATGGCAACCTGCTCGGCGATTGGAAAGAGGGTGAAAAAATCGCGCAGTCGGGTGTCGGCAAACAATTTTCTGATAATCCGGCCAATCCCAACGGCGGCAATTGCTATGCCTGCCACCAGCTTTCCAAAGCGGAAATTTCCTTCGGCAATATCGGCCCAAGTCTCTACAACTTCGGTAAATTGCGCGGCAATAGCGAAGCCACGCAAAAATATGCGTATGGCAAGATCTACAACGCCAATGCCTATTCCGCTTGCTCGAACATGCCGCGCTTCGGTCACAACGGCATCCTCACCGAGCAACAAATCAAACATGTGACAGCATTGTTGATGGATCCGAATTCGCCGGTCAACAAGTAGGTGGTGAAATAGCCCGGTACGCCGGGCTTTTTTGCGAAACGTTGTATTAGGAGTTGCTTATGAAACGTGTCAAACATTTACCGCTAGCAGCTATTTCGTTTTGCGTAATGGCAATTGCGTCTACGTCCGCGAGTGCCGCGGAATCGCCCACGTTCACGGTCAAAATGCTCACGCCGGAAACGGCACTCAAAGCCGCGCAAGTGGCGATGGCCAAATGCCGCAAGGATGGTTATCAAACGGCAGTCGCCGTGGTTGATCGCGCAGGCGTGGTGCAAGTGGTATTGCGCGATCGATTTGCCGGCCCGCATACGCCGGACATGGCGATCAGCAAAGCATGGACAGCGGCGAGTTTCAAGCAATCGACAACGTCGCTTGCGGTTGAGACGCAGCCGGGCAAGCCGATGAGTGGCGTCCGCCAATTGCCGCGCGTGGTGGTGGCGGGCGGTGCGATTCCGATCGAGGCGGGCGGCAATTTGCTGGGGGCGATTGCGGTCTCGGGCGCGCCGGGAGGGGATGCTGATGATGCGTGTGCGGCGGCGGGGATCAAGGCGATTGCGGATGATTTGGAGTTCTAAGATGGATTGCTATTTATCGCCGTCGTCCCCGCGCATGGTGAAAGCATGCTTTCACCCCAGCGACTTTCGGACAAATGCCACTTGGGTCCCCGCCTGCGCGGGGACGACAAAAATGGCTGCAAACGCCCGCGTGAAAGCGACCGATCATGTCTGCCCTTCGTGGCACTCGGTTAAGCCCCCACGTCTCTGCCGTAGGATGGGTGGAGCGCAGCGATACCCATCATGGCCGCACGCAAGGACGATGGGTATCGCTGCGCTCCACCCATTCTACAACCCGCTTTCCGGGGCGTCTGGGGCTAAACCGAGT
>JANPBQ010000282.1:0-12696 GCA_031430555.1 Betaproteobacteria bacterium | reverse complement strand
ACATTTCTCCTGAAGGTCGGGGAACATTCCCCAGCCCCAGAAGAAGTGCCTTGCACCCGCGCCTGTCAATGCGCAGTGCAACATGAAAAACGCGGTGGCCGCCTCGAAAGACACGCCACCGCGTTAGCGGTTTAGTTCAACTAGAAATAGACACATAAAAAGGTGTCGATATCGGATAAAAGATAGTGTATAAATATACAGTAATCATAAATCTCCCCCGCCAAAATCAATCTCTTAGCATAAGTTATCACACCCCATATGCGTCCGACAAATACACCTCCTGCCCAGGCGCAAACAGTTCCTGCGCCGCGCTTGCTGGATCAGGTCAGGGCGAGGGCGCGTTACCGCCACTTCAGTGTCCGCACAGAATCGGCGTACGTGGGTTGGATCAAGCGATTCATCTTGTTTCATGACAAGCGACACCCGCGCGATCTGGGCACACGCGACGTTGAGGCGTTTCTTACGCACTTGGCGGTGACGCGGAACGTGTCGGCATCGACGCAAAATCAGGCGTTGAGTGGGTTGCTGTTTCTCTACCGCGAGGTGCTCGGTCAGGATCTTCCTTGGCTGGACGGCATCGTCCGCGCGAACGCACCCAAGCGCCTGCCGGTGATCCTTACGCGCGACGAGGTGACACGATTGCTCGCGCAATTGCAGGGTACGCCGCAGTTGATGGCGCAATTGATGTATGGCACCGGTCTTCGATTGATGGAGTGTATGCGGCTTCGCGTCAAGGATATTGACTTCTGCGCCAATGAAATCATGGTTCGCGAAGGCAAGGGCCTCAAGGATCGTGTCACCATGCTGCCGGCCGCCCTGTCGCTGGCTTTGCGCCGGCATCTTCAACGCGTCAAGGCGCGACATGAACGTGATCTCGCGAACAGTTTGGGTGAGACGTATCTGCCGTCAGAATTGGCGCGCAAATATCCGGGTGCCGGGCGCGAGTGGATGTGGCAATACGTCTTTCCATCAATCTCGCTTCGGCGCGATCCGCGCGACGGCGCAATGCGTCGATACCATGCAGATGAAAAAACACTTCAGCGCGCCATGCAAAGTGCGTCCCGGCTCGCCGGTATCTTGAAGCCGGCGTCGCCGCACGCGCTGCGTCACGCTTTTGCGACCCACCTTCTCGACGCGGGCTACGATATCCGCACCATTCAAGAGCTGCTGGGACACACCGATGTGCAAACCACGATGATCTACGCACATGCGCTGAATAGCGGCGGAGTTGGCATCGAGAGCCCGCTGGACAAACTCCAGCATTGACGGACGTCGCAGGTCACTTTTGCTTGAAACGCCGCACCAGTGCTAGAGTTTGATGTGTTTTTCTCTATATACATCGGCAAACTTGTTTACGCCATTTGCAGGCACTTGTTTAGGCACCAGGTGTCCATCCATCCCAGGCCTTGGCCGCGATGCGCTCACCCCACAATTCGATTTCAATGGCATCGCCTGCAAATTCTCGCCGTGCCGAAACGCCGCGCGCATATCCCATTGCGACGCACGCATTGGCCTTGATGCTCCAGCCCGCCGAGGTAATCTCCCCAACGATTTCACCATTGATGACAATGCCTTCACCGCCCCATGCGTAGTGGTCCGGCGAATCGAGCACCACGGTAATCAGTTTCTTGCGTTGCGCTTGTCCTTGCGCCGCGAGCAATGCGTCTTTGCCGATAAATGTGGACGCTTTGTCCTGCCTCACGCCGACGGTCAAACCCGCTTCAAACGGTGTTTCATCCGGCCCCAGTTCCGCGCCCCACGCGCGCCGGCCTGCTTCGATACGCAGCGCATCCAGCGCGTAGTAGCCGGCGTCTTTCAAGCCAAATTCGCGGCCGGATTCTTGCAACGCGAGGTAAACATGCCGCGTCATTTCGACCGGGACGTAGAGCTCAAACCCCGGACCACCGACGTAACTCATGCGCGCGGCGCGCACGCGCGCAAAGCCGAGATCAATTTCGCGCGTCGTGGAAAACCTGAATTTCTCCGGCGACAAATCATCGGGACAAACCTTGCCCAGCACGTCGCGCGCGCGTGGCCCCATCAACGAGAGCACGCAGAATTGTGCGCTGATATCGGTGAGCACCGCATGTTCATCCGCGTCGATATGCCGCTGGATCCAATCCATATCGCGCGTCGTTTGCGCTGAGCCGGTGACGATCATGAAGCGATCGTACTCGAGCCGAATGATGGTCAGATCGGATTCAAATCCGCCGCGCGCGTTCAGCATTGCGGTGTAGACCATTCTGCCGATCTCGACATCGATTTCGTTGGCGCACAAACGCTGTAAAACACTGAGCGCATCGCGGCCCTGCAGCAGCAATTTGGAAAATGAAGATTGATCGTAGAGCGCCACCGCCTCGCGCGTCGCACGCATTTCATCGATGACCCAATCGAGCCAGTTGGGTCGTGCAAGGGTGTGCGCCGCCGGGGCGGCACCGGCAGGTCGAAAATAATTGGCGCGCTCCCAGCCATTCTTGCTGCCGAATTCCGCACCCTTGGCGGCGAGCAAGTCGTACAACGGTGAGGTGCGCAGCGGGCGTGCGGTGGCTAACTCCTGTCGCGGCCAACGCATTGCATAGTGCAAGCCCAGCGTTTCCCCCGTACGTTCAGACAACGCGCGTCGATTTGCGGTAAATGCACCGAAGCGCCGGATATCGACATCCCACAAATCCGATTGCGCCTCACCCGCGCAAATCCACTCGGCAATCAATCGTCCCGCACCACCGGAGTTGGCGATGCCGGCCGAATTGAAACCGGCGCAGACGAAATAGTTGCGTAGCTCCGGTGCTTCGCCAAGAATGAAATTACCATCCGGCGTGAAACTTTCCGGGCCGTTCAACAGCATTTTGATCGGCGCGGTTTCAAGGCACGGCGTTCGGTGGATGGCGGCTTGCATCAAGGGCTCGAACTGTTCCCAGTCTTCACCCAGCAACTGAAATTGAAAATCATTCGGGATCGGATCCATTTTCCACGGCTTCGCTTTTGGCTCGAAACCACCCATAACGAGGCCGCCGACTTCTTCTTTGTAGTAAATGAATCCATCGGGGTCGCGCATCACTGGCAGCATTGGATGCACGCCGGGAATGACATCGGTGACGATGTAGAAATGCTCGGCCGAATACAGTGGCACATTCACGCCCGCAAGGCGGCCGAATTGCCGCGACCATTGGCCGGCGCAGTTGACGATGACATCGCACTGCACGTCGCCCTGCGCGGTGCGCACGCCGGTGGCACGACCATTTTCCGTGAGCACGCCCGTGACCTCGATGTGTTCCATCATCTTCACACCGCGATTGCGCGCGCCTTTTGCAAGCGACATGCACAGATCGGCAGGGTTCGCTTTGCCGTCGCCGGGAATCCAGATCGCGCCCTGCAAATCGTCCGTGCGCAGAATCGGATACAGCTCGCCCGCGCGCTGCGGGGAGATGATCTCCACATCGACACCAAAACTTCGCGCCATCGATGCTTGCTTCTTCAGTGTTTGCATGCGCTCCGGCGTTTTGGCGACATTCACGCTGCCGCATTGCTTCCAGCCGGTGGCGAGGCCGGTTTCCGCTTCGAGTTTGGCGTAGAGCTCGATTCCGTATTTGCTCATGCGCGTCATGTTGCGGTTCGGGCGCATCTGCCCAACCAATCCCGCTGCGTGCCAGGTGGTGCCGCAGGTGAGGGTGCCTTGTTCGATCAGCAGCACATCCTTCTTGCCGTTCAACGCCAAGTGGTATGCGGTCGAGCAACCGGCGATGCCGCCGCCGACGATGATGATTTCGGCGTGAGTGGGCATCGCCGGGCGGGTTGAGGTGGTCATCTTCAATTCCCTTGCGTGAAACTGCGTATTCTTTAATGTTCCATCAGGCAATGCGCAACAGGACGACACCGCCCATGATGCAAAACGTGCCGACCGCGCGCGGCACACCAAATTTTTCTTTCAACACAATCACCCCGAGCACCGCGCCGAACAGGACAGAGACCTCGCGCAGCGCCGCCACCATTGCCACGGGCGCCTGGGTCATCGCCCACAAGGCGATGCCGTAAGAGCCGAGCGAGGCGAACGTGCCCACCAGGGCCACGGGCCAGCGGCCGCGCATGTATACGCGCGCGGCGTCGCGTTGCGCGGGACTCATTTGCGACATCACGATCAGAAAATACGGGATGCCATCAACCACGAACAACAACGCGACATACTGCGCGGTATTGCCGCCATGCTGTGTCGCGAATCGCACGCCGACGGCATCAACGATCGTGTAGCAGGCGATGATGAGCGCGTTTGCGAATGCGAAACGCAATGCCGAGCGCTGGCCGGCATGGGCAAAATCGGTATGGCTGAAGCCCAGCAGTACGACACCAACGCATACGCCCGCAACGCCAAGCCAGCCGAGGACCGGCAATACTTCGCCAACGAGAATGCCGCTGCCGATGGCGACCAGGAGCGGTGCAAAGCCACGCATGATCGGGTAGGTCATGCTCAGGTCACCGTGTTTGTAGGCGCCGGCCAGTGCGATGTAATAGCCGACATGCAATACGAGTGAAATCGCAATGTACGGTAACGCGACCGCCGGCGGGAGGCCGACCACGATCAGCAACGGAATGCCGACCACGCAACCCATCACATGAATCAGCGCCGTGTCGAGTGACTTGTCCCTGGCGGACTTGATGAGTACGTTCCAGGACGCGTGCAGCAATGCGCCGAACAGGACAGCAAGGGTTACGGGAAGGGTGAGGCCCGCGCTCACGTGTGCGGCGCCGGCGGCGTGATTTTCATGGCGATCGCGACTGTTATCGGAAGGCAGGTGTGCTCCGGGGCCAGGGCCATCGTCAACTGGGACTAGCCTTGCGGCTTCAGGCGGCTGGCGGTCAGCGCGCCGGCCGACTCAAGAATCGGGTAGGCGATCGAGCAAATATGCGAATTGATTCGCCGCAGATCGCTGATCAGGTCAATGTGCAGCGAACTGGTTTCAATGCTCGACGCGGTATTGTCCGCCAGGCGTTCGAGGTGCGTTTTGGCATAGCCTCTCTCCAGGTCGCGAAACCTTACTTTCTCTTCCAGCAACGATTGCGCATCCTTGAGATTGCCGTTCAGAAAAACACTCATTCCCAGGCGCAGGTTGGCGATCAGTTTGCCGTGCAAGTCGAAAATTTCCGCCATGCCGGCGTCAGAGAAATTCCGCTGTGGTTTGATTTTCTTGTCTTCGATGTCTATCACGATGCGCTCGATGATGTCGCCGACTTGTTCCATGTTGATGGTGAACGAAATAATATCGGCCCAGCGCCGGCTTTCGGCCTCATCCAATGCTTCGCGGGAAATCTTGGTCAGGTAATACTTGATCGCCGAATAGAGTTCGTCGACGGTGTCGTCCATGCGGCGCAATTCCTCGGCACGCTTCAGATCGTTGTCGCGAATCACCGGGAGGATGCCGTTCAGCATCGTCTCCACGACGTCAGCCTGATGCAGCGCCTCGCGTGCGGCGCACGATATCGCCAGCGAAGGCGTCGCCAGCGCCACCGGATCGAGATGGCGCGGCCGACCGTTGCGCGGTCCATCCTTGGGAACCGGCCACCATTGCACCAATTTTCCGGCAATGGCATCGGTGAATGGCAGAAACAATATGGCGATGCCCACGTTCATGGAAAGGTGAAACAAGACGACACCCTGTTGCGGATGCAACTGAATCGCCGGAAACTCCCGCAATATCCACGGAATGAATGGTGCAGAAATCATGCACCCGACCAGCTTGAACACAAAATTTCCTATCGGTGCGTGGCGCGCTTCTATCGGCGATTTGGCGGTCGTCAAGAGCGCGAGAATGCCGCTGCCGAGGTTCGCACCCAGTACCAGTCCCAGCGCGACATCGAGCGGGATCACGCCGGACGCCGCGAGTGTCGCGGTAAGCAGCACAATCGCGAGACTTGAATAGGCGAGCACACAAAGTGCCGCGCCGACGGTGATATCGAGCATGATGTCGTGGGTGAGCGAGCCCAACATCACTTTGACGCCCGGCGATTGCATCAGCGGCTGGGTCGCGTGCACAATCAATTGCAGCGCCAGGATGATCAAGCCGATGCCAATCAACACGCGGCCGATCTGCCCCAGTTTGGTTGCCTGACGGGATATGAACAGTACCACGCCGACAAAGATCAGTAGCGGCGAAAGCCATGACAAATCGAATGAAAACACCACTGCCATCAGACTGGTACCGACGTCCGCGCCCAGCATGATCGCCAATGCCGCCGCGAGCGTGATGATGCCCTGGCCGACGAATGAGGAAACGATCAACCCGGTGGCGGCACTGCTTTGCACCAGCGCCGTTACGGCGAGCCCGGCGGCGGCGGCGCTTAGACGATTGCTGACACTGTCGGAGAGCACACGGCGCAGACGACCACCGAGTACACGCAGAATGCCGGTGCGCACGATATGCGTGCCCCAGACCAGGAGCGAAATTGCGGCGAGCAGATTGAGAAGGTGTTGCATCGCGGCGGAGATTAATGATTCGGAGCGTGCTGCATTAAGAGGCGACGTTTCCTGAAAAAAATGGGAGTGATGCGACGGCGGGCATCCAATATTTCTGGTGCGGCCGCGGTGGTCTATTATTCAATTCAGGCGATCGTTTTGCTTTTGCCGGCGTCGGACTTGGTGCGCGTGTTGGTCGACGATTTGATCAGCGACGGCACCGGCAGCGCATCGGGCATTGCCGTGCCACGCCGAAGATTGTGTTCGATGGTGCGCGTCTTGCTGTCCATCACATGATCAAACATCGCCTTGCCCGCGGCGTCCGGATCGCCGGTCGCGATCGCTTTTACGATCGAGCGGTGTTCGGACGCCGAAACCGGCATCAACCAGCCGTCTTCGAGATTCAGGCGACGGAACAGGGAGAGCTCTTTGATGAGTTTCCGATATATCTCGGTCAGCTTGCTGTTACCGGCTAATTCAACCAAGCGGTCGTGAAATTTCAAGTTGAGAAGGTGATAGTGATACGTGTCCTTATCCTTCACGGCTTTTTCCATCGCGTCGACCACACCGCGAATTTCCTTCAATTGCGCGCCAGTGATGTTTTCGGCGAGCCTGCGGCCCACCAGTTCATCCATTGCCGCGCGCAGATCGAAAATTTCGACCGCTTCTTCGACGGGAATATCGCGCACGAACACGCCGCGGTTTTTCGCGATCTTGACCAGACCGGCTTCCTCGAGCAATCGAAACGCCTCGCGCAACGGCCCGCGCGAGACACCCAGTTTCGCGGCGAGAGTGAGTTCGGTGAGCTTCGCCCCGGGTGCCAATTGTCCCGACAAGATCATCCGCTCCAACTCGCCGTGAACGACGTTAACCAGCGAGCTGGTTTGCAGCAATTCTATGGTCGGGTGGGGGATAATTTCCGCGTTCATGTGGGCAATTATGATCGGAAAATAGCCGAATTGTCTACAGTCGGCAAAAAACAATTGACATCGGATTCCGGGTATCGCTAGACTGAACTTTCCGTATTAATCGGTAGTCGTCCAGCACGCTGTCACCAACCCGCAACATTTCTGTCGCAAAGTTCGCACTCTGGCTAAATCGAAAGGGAACCTACATGAAATACGCATGGATCAAATCCGCCACCGTCAGCGTCATCAGTTTGGCGTTTGCGGCATCGACATGGGCGCAAAAAACGCAACTGCTGGTTTACACCGCATTGGAAACGGATCAGTTGAAGGCGTATGAGCAAGGCTTCAACAAGCAATATCCGGATATTGAAATCAAGTGGGTGCGCGATTCGACGGGTGTGGTCACCGCGAAGCTGCTCGCGGAAAAAGCCAACCCGCAGGCCGACGCGATCATGGGTGTCGCGGCATCAAGCCTGGCATTGCTGGACTCGAACGGCATGCTGCATCCGTATGCGCCGTCGAATCTCGCCGCCATCACGGCCAAATACAAGGACAAGAAAAACCCGCCCGCCTGGTTCGGCATGGACGTATGGGGTGCCACGATTTGTTTCAACACGGTTGAAGCCGCGAAAAAGAATCTCCCCAAGCCCGAATCCTGGCAGGACTTGACCAAAGCCATCTACAAGGGCCAGGTAGTGATGCCGAATCCCGCTTCATCGGGCACCGGTTTTTTCGATGTCACCGGATGGCTGACGATGTTTGGCGAGAAGGGCGGCTGGGAATATATGGACAAGCTGCACGAAAATATCGCGCAATACACGCACTCAGGATCCAAGCCCTGCACCATGGCTGGCAATGGCGAGTACCTGATGGGCATTTCGTTCGAGTACCGCGCCAACAGCAACAAGGCCAAAGGCGCGCCGATCGATCTGGTATTCCCGAAAGAGGGGCTTGGCTGGGATCTGGAAGCCTTCGCCATTCATAAAGGTACCAAGAAACTCGATGCCGCGAAGAAGCTCGCCGATTGGGCGTCTAGCAAGGATGCAATGATGTTGTACGGCAAAAATTTCGCGATCACGGCGATGCCAGGTGTGGCGGAGCCGCTGGCGAATGTACCGAAGGATTACGAGGCCCGTCTGGTGAATGTCGATTTTGTCTGGGCGGCGAACAATCGCGAAAAAATTCTCGCCGAATGGACTAAACGCTACGACAGCAAGTCTGAGCCCAAGAAGTAAACACGATGTCGGGGAATGACGCCGGAACGGCCACAGCAAAGAACGCCGCAGTGGCCGACTCCACACCGGCGCTGGAACTCTCCGGCATCAACAAGGTTTTCGGCGCATTTCACGCGCTGAAGAAAATCGAACTCACCGTGAATCGCGGTGAGTTCGTTTGTTTTCTGGGCCCCTCCGGCTGCGGTAAGACCACGCTGCTGCGCATCATCGCGGGCCTCGAAGTGCAATCAGCCGGTACGATCCGTCAGGGTGGGCGTGACATTTCGCGCCTGCCGCCGGCTGATCGCGATTACGGCATCGTGTTTCAGTCCTACGCGCTATTCCCGAATCTCACCATCTTCGACAACGTCGCCTATGGGCTGGTGAATCGCGGTGCCGCGCGTGTCGATATCAACGCGCGCGTGCTTGAACTTTTGAAACTGGTGGGCTTGCCCGACAGCGGAGGCAAATTTCCCAGTCAACTTTCGGGCGGGCAGCAGCAGCGCATCGCATTGGCCCGTGCCATCGCTACTTCGCCCGGCTTGTTGTTGCTCGATGAGCCCTTGTCCGCGCTGGATGCCCTTGAACGCGTGCGCTTGCGCCATGAAATTCGTTCGCTGCAACAGCGCCTCGGCATCACGACCATCATGGTCACGCACGATCAGGAAGAAGCGTTGTCGATGGCGGACCGGATCGTGGTGATGAATCATGGCGTGATCGAACAGGTTGGCTCGCCATTGGAAATCTATCGCGAGCCGGCCTCGCCGTTTGTGGTTGATTTTGTCGGCAAGGCCAACGTGCTGGAAGGCACCATCAGCGCGCCGGGCGTGCTGACCATCGGTGGACTCACATTGGCCTGCAACCAATGCACCGCGACCGGGCGCGCCGTAAAAGCCTACTTGCGGCCCGAAGATATCGTCGCGCGCCCCATCGAGAAGGGTGACGAGAATGTGATCGATGCGGTGATTGAGAAAATCGAATTTCTCGGTTCCTACTGCCTCGTGCGCGTGAAGACTGGCGGGTTGCCGGCACCGCTCACGGTGTACCTGTCGCTCAATTTTCTGGCCGAGCAAACGCATACGGTGGGCAGCTGGATCAAGCTGAAAATATTGACCGAGCGCCTGCGCGTGTTCGGCGGTTGACATGTCAACCGATGCGACCGCTGCGCTCGACCGGGTGGCCGGCATTGCCGAGGTAAAACAGCGCGTCCATTGGACCGATCGGCTGGGACACATCGTGCTCATCGGCATTGCGCTCGCGTTGCTTGCGTTTCTGGCGGGCCCCTTGTTTTCGATTCTCGCGCAGAGTGTGGAATCGAAGGATGGAAATTTTGTCGGCCTCGACAATTTCATCGCATACGCACAGTCCCCTTCGCTCAAGCAATCGCTATGGAACAGCCTGTGGGTGTCGACGGCGGTCACGTTGGTGGCCGTGCCGGCCGCATTCATCTTTGCGTACGCATTGACGCGCAGTTGCATGTCGTTCAAAGGCCTGTTTCGCACCATCACCCTGACGCCGTTGCTGGCCCCCTCATTGCTGTCGGCGATTTCATTCATCTACTGGTTCGGCAATCAGGGCGTGTTGAAAGATTTGATGAGATCGGTCGGCATCGATTCGATCTATGGCGCGCCGGGCATCATCATTTCGGAGATTTTCAGTGTGTTTCCGCATGCGCTGATGATCCTGGTCACCGCCTTGTCGTTGGCCGATGCCAGGCTCTATGAAGCCGCCGACGCGATGGGTACCTCGCCCTCGCGCAAATTTTTCACCATCACCTTGCCCGGTGCGAAGTACGGAATAATCAGTGCCGCGATGGTGACATTCACGCTGGTCATCACCGATTTCGGCATTCCAAAAGTGATCGGCGGCAATTTCAATGTGCTCGCGACCGATATTTTCAAGCTGGTGATCGGACAGCAGGATTTTCAAAAGGGTGCCGTGGTGGGGTTGATCTTGTTGGCCCCGGCGCTTCTGACATTTTTTGTCGATCGAATCGTGCAGCGAAAACAGACCTCGATGCTGACGGCGCGCGCCGTGCCGTATTCGCCGAAGCCTTCGCGGGTCTATGACATCGTGATGACGGCGTATTGTGTTCTGGTTGCGCTGGGGCTTTTCGCCGTACTCGGCATGGCAATATTCGCGTCGTTCGTAAAATTCTGGCCGTATGATCTCTCGATGAGTCTGCGGCATTACGTTTTCGGTCTGGTCGATGGCGAAGTCGGCGACGCGTTCATCAACAGTTTGAAAATGGCGGGCGCGACGGCGCTGATCGGCACCGCCATTGTTTTCGTCGGCGCATATCTGATTGAAAAAACCCGCGGCCTCGATTGGCTGCGGCCTTTTGTGCAACTGCTGGCGCTGTTGCCGATGGCGGTGCCGGGACTGGTGCTGGGGCTCGGCTACATTTTTTTCTTTAATTCGCCAAGCAATCCCCTCAACGGGCTTTATCACACACTCACACTGTTGGTGATGTGTACGATCGTGCATTTCTACACCACCGGCCATTTGACGGCGGTAACGGCACTGAAGGCACTGGATGCCGAATTCGAGTCGGTGTCAGCCTCGCTTAAGGTGCCGTTCTACAAAACGTTCTGGCGAGTCACGCTGCCGATCTGTACGCCCGCGTTGGTCGATATTTCACGCTACTTTTTCATCAACGCCATGACGACGATTTCGGCCGTGGTGTTTTTGTACTCCCCGCAGACCAAAGTCGCGGCGATTGCGATTCTGAATCTGGACGAAGCGGGCGAAATCGGCGCGGCGGCCGCAATGGCGGTATTGATCGCCGCTGCCTCGACGGTCGCGACGTTGCTGTTCATGGCGCTCGGTTGGCTGGTCGAGCGAAAGACCCAGGCGTGGCGTCGTCCCGCCTTGGCGAATTGAAAGGATGAATTGATGGATCGCGACAAAATATTACTCACGCCCGGGCCGCTGACCACCACGCTGCGCACCAAGCTCGCGATGCTGCGCGATTGGGGTTCGTGGGATGCGGAATTCAATGCGATCACGGCGCGATTGCGTGCGCGGCTGCTGGATATTGTCCACGGCGCGGAAACGCACGTCGTCATTCCATTACAAGGCAGCGGCACATTTTCGGTCGAGGCGGCGGTAGCGACATTGGTGCCGCGCGATGGTCATGTACTGGTATTGGACAACGGTGCCTATTGCAAACGCTTCGGCAAGCTTGCCACGCTGATGGGCCGGCGCACGACGATTCTTGAGCGTGCCGAAGATGAGCCGGTCTCCGCCGAAGAGCTTGATGCACACTTGCAGAAAGATGCATCGATCACGCATGTTGGTTTGATCCACTGTGAAACCGGTACCGGTGTGTTGAATCCGTTGCAGGCGATCGGTGACGTGTGCAAGCGGCGCGGCAAGGGCTTGATTGTGGACGCGATGAGTTCATTCGCGGCCCTCGAAATCGACGCGCGCACGGTTCAGTTCGATGCCTTGATTGCGGCGAGCGGCAAGTGCCTTGAAGGCGTGCCGGGAATGGGATTTGTGTTCATCCGCAAAGCCGTGCTCGACGCCTGCGCTGGCAATTCGCATTCACTCGCAATGGATTTGTACGACCAATACGCGTACATGGAAAAAACCACGCAATGGCGCTTTACGCCGCCCACTCATGTGGTCGCGGCGCTGGACGAAGCCGTGACGCAATTCATCGAGGAAGGTGGACAGCCGGCGCGGCTTCAACGCTATACGCAGAATTACCGCACGTTGGTGGACGGCATGGCGGCCTTGGGTTTCAAATCATTCCTGCGGCCCGAAATTCAGGCGCCGATCATTGTCACGTTTCATGCGCCGGCCGACGCGAAATATGATTTCAAGAAATTTTATGCGGCGGCCAAGGAGAAGGGGTTCATCCTCTATCCGGGAAAGCTGACCAAGCTGGAAACATTTCGCGTCGGCTGCATCGGCGCAATCGGACCGAACGAAATGCGGCAGGCAGTGAATGCGGTGGCGGCGACGTTGCGCGAGATGGGGATTACCAGGGGTCAATCCCAATAGCTCGGACCTTTGCAAGGGCGGAGGCGGAAGCAATTTGGCCAAGAATTTTGCAGTTTCACGGAGGTTCAATGGCAACAAAACCAAACACAGTGCTCGAATCCATCCGCAAATCCGGTGT
>JANPBQ010000281.1:0-26054 GCA_031430555.1 Betaproteobacteria bacterium | reverse complement strand
GCATGCGCGCGAAAGCGCTCGGCATCGATCTCGTCGATGTGTCTTCCGGCGGCAACGCGCACGACGCGAAGATGACGATCCGCCCCGGTTATCAAGTGCCCTTCGCACGCGCGATCCGCGCGGGTGCGGACATGCCCACGGCCGCGGTCGGGCTCATTACTGAAGCGGTGCAAGCCGAGCAGATCATCGCCGATGGCGACGCCGATTGCGTGTTCCTCGCGCGTGCGCTGTTGCGCGATCCATATTGGCCACGTCATGCGGCGACCGCGCTCGGGGTTAACATGGAGTGGCCGGATCAATACAAGCGGGCGGGTGTGGGGGCGTTTGGGAAGTAGGTGCCAAATCGAAATTTCCATTTTTGACCGACGCGCCAACTACAAAACTGTCACCCCGGACTTGTTGCGGGGCCTAATTCAACAATTTCAAATTAGGCCCCGGAACAAGTCCGGGGTGACAAAATTAACGGTCGCCGTAAGTTGTTGTGTTGGCAACTTGTCCGCCGCAAAATTGCACGTCAACCCAAGGAAATCCATGATCGACCTCCACTACTGGCCCACGCCCAACGGCCACAAAATCACGATGTTCCTGGAAGAGGCCAAGCTTCCCTACCAACTCATCGGCGTAAACATCGGCCGGGGCGATCAGTTCAAGCCGGCTTTCCTGAAGATTGCCCCGAACAATCGCATGCCGGCGATCGTCGATCACGACCCAGTTGACGGCAAGAAACCGATCAGCGTATTCGAGTCCGGCGCGATTCTGTTGTACCTCGCCGGCAAGACCGGAAAATTTATTCCGAAGGATTTGCGCGGCCAGGTCGAGACGCTTGAATGGCTGATGTGGCAAATGGGTGGTTTGGGACCGATGCTCGGGCAAAACCATCATTTCGCCCATTACGCGCCGGAGAAATTGCCTTACGCGATCGAGCGCTATGTAAAAGAAACTTCGCGTTTGTACGCGGTGCTGAACAAGCGCCTCGCCGAGCGAAAATTTATTGTCGGTAGCCAATACACGATTGCCGATATGGCGTCGTATCCCTGGATCGTGCCGCAGCGCCAAGGCCAGGACATGAATGACTTTCCGCATCTCGCGCGCTGGCACGCCGCCATCAAGGCACGGCCCGCGACCGTGCGAGCCTATGCGCGTGGGAAGGAAGTGCGCCCCGACGCGCCGCCGACAACGATCGATGCCGAGACGCGAAAATTCATGTTTGGCCAGGACAAGAGCGTCGTGAAGTAGGCCGGGTTCGCATGGCAAAAGTAGTGCTGATTCCGGAGGGTTTGCGCGCGTTGATGACCGCTTTTCCGCATTCGGGAAGCGTGGTCTGGATCGGC
Source organism: Betaproteobacteria bacterium (assembly GCA_031430555.1). Taxonomy (GTDB): domain Bacteria; phylum Pseudomonadota; class Gammaproteobacteria; order Burkholderiales; family Usitatibacteraceae; genus UKL13-2. Next base: position 24,723 of record JANPBQ010000281.1, on the reverse strand, counting down.
GTGCGGCCCGCATCACGCATCCCGATGCTGGCCGTGACACAAGTGGACGCGATTGCCACACGCGGGCTCAAGGGCGACCGCACGGCCGAGAAATCGCGGCCCGGCAACAGTCGGCAAGTCACGTTTATTCAAGCCGAGCATCTGGTCGCGGTGGGTGCATTGCTGCGGCGCGCGGCGATCGATCCTGCGCTGCCGCGCCGCAATATCGTTGTCTCCGGTATCAATCTCGCCTCGCTCAAGGGGCAACAATTTCGAATCGGCGACGCGCTGTTCGAATGGAGCGGTGAGTGTCAGCCATGCTCGATGCTGGAAACCGCCCTCGGCGAGGGAGGCTACAACGCGATGCGCGGCCATGGGGGCATAACGGCGCGGGTGCTGCATGGTGGGAGCATCGATCTCGGCTCGGCAGTCACTCCGCTGCATCTGGAACAGGACGTGGATGCGACATGACACTCGATGAATTGCGGCGTTACGCGGTCGCGCGTTCATTATTTCCGCCGACAGATCTCGTCGCCGCCATCCGCATGCTGGGCTATGTGCAGGCCGACCCGATCCGCGCACCGGCGCGCGCGCAGGATCTCATCCTGAGGCACCGCGTGAGAGATTACCGGGTGGATGATCTGGAGCGGGAGTATCCGCAATTACCGCTGATCGAAGACACGATCTACAACTATGGATTTTTTCATCGCGAGGCGCGGGCGTTGCTGCATCCGAGAAAACCGTCGGTGCACGCGATGGAGTTCATGCAATCGCACGGCGCGTTGCGCAGAAATATCTTGCGCTACCTCGCCGCGAATCCCGCCGCGCATCCCCGCGAGATCGAGGAGGTCGCCGGTGCCGGCGCGCGCATCAACGGCTGGGGCGGCAGTTCATCGGCGGCGACGATGATGCTGGAATGTCTGCACAAGCAAGGCAAGTTGCACGTTTGCCGGCGCGACGCGGGAATAAAGGTGTATTCATTGGTGAATACGGAGCACGATGTGGCCCGACCCACATCGGCGGTGCGCGCCGATCGCCTGGTCCGCTTGATCGTGAATCTCTACGCGCCGATGGCCGAAAGAAGCCTCTTGCCGATCATTCGCGGGATGGGCCGCTATCGGCCCGGCGTGGACTTCGTTCGGCGCTACGAGCGGCTGATTCAGTCGGGAGCGTTGCGGCGCGACTTGATTAACGGCGTGAACTACACATGGCCCGCAGACGAACATATCCCGGATTCAATCGACGACTCGGTGCGGTTTCTGGCCCCGTTCGATCCCATCGTGTGGGATCGAACGCGCTTTGAACATTTGTGGGGTTGGGCGTACCGATTCGAAGCCTATACGCCGCCACCGAAACGAAAGCTCGGCTATTACGCCTTGCCGCTCCTGTGGCGCGAACATGTCATCGGCTGGGCCAATGTGTCTGTCGCATCAGAAAAAATGGATGTGAAAATCGGATTTGCAAATAAACAGAAACTGCGCGGGCACACCGTGCGTTTCAATTCTTGCCTGGAATCCGAGACGGAGTCGTTTCGCCAGTTCCTTTTGGCACCGGCTCGACCGGCTCCTTCGAAACCGTTGGCTTCGCGGCCATGACTTTGCCGGCTTCCTCGACAAAATCGTTGTAGTCCTTGATGGCCGCATTGCCGGACGATATCAGCGCTTCCGCGCTGGCCTGCGCGGCTTTTTGCACGCGTTCGGCCTCTTTCTGCTGAGAAAGCGCAAATGCTTCGGCGCATTCCTTGAACTTGTTCAACGTTGCGACAAATGCGGCCATTTGACTATCCGTGACACGCGTGGACATATCGAGCATTTGCGGGCGGGCGCATTGGTGGCGCGGCGCGGCAGTGATTGGCGCGGGCAGGGCGGTTTGCGCAATCGCCGATTGTGCGCAAAGAGAGGCGATAAAAATGAGGGGTATGAGTTTCATCTTTTAGTTTTGAAAGGCTTCGTAGGATGGGTGGAGCGCAGCGATACCCATCAATTGTGCCAGTCCAGCGATGGGTAACGCTGCGCTCCACCCATCCTGCAAACTGTTGCGCTTGGTCTAGCTGGCCGCTTTCTTTGCCACCGCTTTGGCGGCGGAAACGCGTTGCAACCACGCGCGAATCGAGCGCGAAATACCCTCGCGATTCAATCCGCAATCGGCAAGCAGCACCGCTGGATCGCCGTGCTCGACAAACTGGTCCGGCAAGCCCAATTGCAATATCGGTATGCTCAAATCCTGCGCCGCGAGCGATTCGGCGACCGCGCTGCCGGCCCCACCCATCACCACATTTTCTTCGATGGTGACGAGGTAATCGTGCGTGGTCGCGAGCTTGAAAATGAGTTCGTGATCGATCGGTTTCACGAAACGCATGTTGGCAACCGACGCGTTCAATTCTTCGCCGCATTCTGTCGCCGGCTTTACCATCGAGCCGAATGCAAGGATCGCAACGCGCTTGGCCTCGTACCCTTTGATCTCGCGCGCGATCAGACCTTTGCCGATAGGCAGCGCGGTCATTTCTTTCTGTTGCGCCACACCCGGACCGGTGCCGCGCGGATAGCGGATGGCACTTGGGCCTGTAAGCGTTAAGCCGGTATAGAGCATTTGCCGACATTCGTTTTCGTTGGAAGGCGTCATCACGGTGAGATTGGGGATGCAGCGCAGATACGATAAATCAAACGCGCCGTGATGCGTCGGGCCATCCGCACCGACCAGGCCGCCACGATCGAGCGCGAATACCACCGGCAAATTCTGGATCGCGACATCGTGGATCAGTTGATCGTAGCCGCGTTGCAGGAAAGTCGAATAAATCGCCAGCACCGGTTTCATGCCGTCGGCCGCGAGGCCCGCAGCAAACGTGACCGCGTGTTGCTCGGCGATGGCGGTATCGAAATAGCGATCGGGAAATTCTTGTGAAAATTTGACGAGTCCCGAGCCCTCACGCATCGCCGGAGTAATGCCGATCACTCGTTTGTCGGCACGCGCCATGTCGCACAACCATTCGCCAAAGACTTGCGTGTAGCTCGGCTTCGGCTTCGCGTTGGGCACGGCCGCGGGTTTGACGATGCCGATTCTGGGATCAAACGTCGACGGGCCGTGATAGTTGATCGGATCTTCCTCGGCCAGCTTGTAGCCCTGGCCTTTGCGCGTGACGACATGCAAAAATTGCGGACCATCAAGCTGCTTGATGTTATTCAGCGTATCAACCAGCACGTCGACGTTGTGGCCATCGATCGGGCCGACATAATTGAAACCGAATTCTTCGAACATGGTCGAGGGCGTGATCATGCCCTTGGCGTGCTCCTCGACGCGTTTGGCGATTTCCTTGAAGGTGGGGGTGTGCTGCAAGACTTTTTCGGCAGTCTTTTTGGTGTTGGCGTAAAAGCGCCCGGATAACAGTTTGGCCAAATAATTATTGAGCGCACCAATTGATTCCGAAATCGACATGTCGTTGTCGTTCAACACGACAATCACGTTCTCATTGCCGACATTGTTCATCGCCTCGAACGCCATGCCGGCCGTGATGGCACCATCGCCAATGATGGCGATGGATTTTCGCTTGATGCCCGCCACCCGCGCCGCCACCGCCATGCCGAGTGCTGCCGAAATAGAGGTCGAGGAATGCGCGGTGCCGAAGGTGTCGTAAATACTCTCCTCGCGGCGCGGAAAGCCGGCGATGCCGCCCTTCTGGCGCAATTTCGGCATGCCCGCACGGCGACCGGTGAGAATCTTGTGGCCGTACGTCTGATGGCCGACATCCCATACCAGACGGTCATGCGGAGTATTGAAAACGTAATGCAGCGCGATCGTCAATTCGACCGTACCGAGATTTGATGAGAAATGCCCACCCGTCGTTGAGACCGATTCGACGATGAATTCGCGCAACTCGGTCGACAAGGCCGCCAGCTCACGCTGATCCAGCCGGCGCAGGTCGGCGGGGTCGTTGATCTTGTCGAGCAGCGGGAATTTAGTAGTCATTCTGGAAAACTTTCTAATGCTGCCGGCGGACAATGAATTCCGCCAATTGCCGCAAGCGATCCGCTTTGCCGTCAATAACGGTCAAGGCGGCGAGCGCGTCGGCCAACAACTCGTCCGCAAACCGCTTCGCGGGCGTCAATCCCATCAAACTCACGTAGGTGGGCTTGTTGGCGTCCTGGTCTTTGCCCGCCGTCTTGCCCAATTTCTCCGTATTAGACTCGCAATCGAGAATGTCGTCCACTACCTGAAAGGCCAAGCCGATGCATTTGCCGTAATGGTCGAGTTTGGCAATATGATCAGAAGGCAGGGCGTTTCCGCACATCGCCCCCAATTGCACCGAGGCGCGGATCAGCGCGCCCGTCTTGAGAATGTGCATGTATTCGAGTTCTGGCAGCGTGATTTGCCGGCCGACATTGGCCAAATCGATCGCCTGCCCGCCGGCCATACCGCGTGAACCACAGGCGCGGGAAAACACCTCGAACATCTCCAATTGGCGTTGCGGCGAATCGTTCAGTTTATGCGCCGTCATCAGCTCGAACGCGAGCGCCTGCAAGGCATCCCCCGCGAGCAGCGCCGTGGCTTCGTCGAATTCGACATGGCAAGTCGGTTTGCCGCGCCGGAGGATATCGTTGTCCATGCAGGGCAAATCATCGTGCGCGAGCGAGTAGGCGTGAATCGATTCCACGGCGGCCGAGACGATGGCCAGCCGCGCGTCCGGCGCGGCGCTGACTTGCCCGGCTGCGTACACCAGCATCGGGCGCACTCGTTTGCCGCCTCCGAGTGTGGCGTAGCGCATCGCATCGTGCAGCCGTTTTGGCTCGATCGAGGGCGACGGCAATAAACTTTCGAGCGTGCGTTCCATCTCGCCCGCGACCGCGCGCGACCATTCCTGAAAATCGGACATATTTTTCGGTTTTCTTACGCGCTGAAATCTTTGAGCTCGCCGCCATCGAGCACCTTGATTTTCTGTTCGGCGTCCTTGAGGACGGCATCGCAGAATTTCAACAATTCGGTGCCGCGTTGATAGGCAGATAGCGATTCTTCGAGCGGCAATTGGCCGTTTTCCATTTTTTCGACGAGTTGATCGAGTTCGGCCAGCGCGGCTTCAAACGATTTCGGCGCAACTGCGGATGAGGATGTTTTGGCCATGGCGGGAAGGGGTGGTTCGGATGCAGAAAATCAATCTGAAATCATAGCGTAATCAGGGGTTTCGAGTCCATGACTATGACGCGAAAAAATGCACCAAACCGTGTCGAAATTCGCTGGAATTCCTTGCCCTTTCAGGGCCGTTCGGGCAGAATCACCGTTCCTTTTCGTGGGTCTCCGCCAGGAGATTCGTTCTACGGGACGGAGTCTGTAGAGTTAAAAGCTAACAAACTCATTTGCCCGGGTGTTGTTTTTACTTTGGTTGATTCGCGGCAGTTTAAAGCTACGCGCGGAAAGATTGGAGGTAAGGACTATGTCCAAATTGCTCGGTGCGCGGGAGCTTTCTCCTGTTGCCACTCAACTCCCCATTGCCTGGTATTTCGATCCCGCCATTCATGCGCGCGAGCTCGAGGTGTTTTTCAAGCACGGTCCCGGTTATGTCGGCCATGAATTGATGGCACCCGCCGCGGGCGACTATCGCGCGCTGGAAATGACCGATGGGGCGTGGGCGCTGGTGAACAACGGCCCACAGATCGACTTAGTCTCGAACATTTGCCGGCATCGCCAGGCTGTAATGTTGAAAGGCAGCGGCCATTTGCCGGGCGGCAATATCGTCTGCCCGATTCATCGATGGACGTATGACGGCGAAGGCAAACTCCTGGGCGCGCCGCATTTTGCCGAGCAACCTTGCCTCGATTTGCCGCGAAAACCGTTGCAGAAGTGGAACGGCATGTTGTTTCAAGGGCCGCGGGATGTCGCCGCCGATTTGGGTCGCTTGGGCTGCGTGAAAGATCTCGATTTTTCGGGCCACGTGTTGAACAAAATTGAAGTCACCGAATACAACTTCAACTGGAAAACCTTCATCGAAGTCTATCTAGAGGATTACCACGTCGAGCCCTTCCATCCGGGACTCGGAAAATTTGTCGATTGCGACAAACTCGATTGGGAATTCGGCGATTGGTACAGCGTGCAAACGGTCGGTGTCAACAAATCGCTCTCGAAGCCGGGCAGCGAAATCTACAAACGCTGGCACGACATGGTGCTGAATTACCGCAACGGCGAAGCGCCGCGTCACGGTGCGATCTGGCTCACCTACTATCCGAACATCATGGTCGAGTGGTATCCACATGTGCTGGTGATTTCCACGGTGCTGCCGCGCGGGCCGGATAAATGCAGTAACGTGGTTGAGTTTTATTACCCGGAAGAGATCGCGCTGTTCGAGCCGGAATTCATCGAAGCCGAACAAAAAGCCTACGACGAAACCGCGCGCGAAGATGAAGAGATCTGCCAGCGCATGAATGATGGCCGCAGGCTATTGTGGCAAGAGGGGCGCGATGAGCAAGGGCCGTATCAGAGTCCGATGGAAGATGGCATGGTGCATTTTCATGAGTTTGTGCGGCGGGAAATGGCGGGGTAAGAATTTTTCCTCTCCGCGCAATTCCACTTCCCGCCGGCTTTATTTATCCGCAGTCCATTTCCCTCCTCCGCGACGCCTCCCTCCAACGCGAACTATCCCTTCCCCCGCGCAGGCGGGGGCCCAATTCATGCCCGCCGTTTACATCCTCACCAACAAACTCTACGGCACACTCTACGTTGGTTTCACGAACGACCTCCCCAAGCGCATATGGGAACATCAGCAAAAAGTCGTCGATGGTTTCTCCAAAATGTACGGCCTGGACAAGTTGGTCTGGTATGAAATTCATGACTCCATTGTCGAAGGTCGACTGCGCGAGCGTCAAATAAAAAAATGGAATCGGAATTGGAAAATCAATCTCATTCAAGCAAAGAATCCGAATTGGCGGGACCTTTCGTTGGATTTCAACACATGACGATTGTTGAAATTCAAATTAGGCGCCCGCCTTCGCGGGCGAAGGGGACTTTAGAAATATGACCTCCTCCTGGATGCTCATCGCCGGCGCGCTATTCGCGACCATGGGCGTATTCGCCAAGTTGCTTGCGAATCAATTCACCGGTGCGGAACTTTCGCTATACAGATCCATGACAGGCTTGATCGCCGTCGGAATATTCGTCGCGTGGAAGCGCGAATCGCTGGCAACCGCTTTTGCAAAGGAACATTTCTGGCGTGGCCTCACTGGCACCATTTCGCTCATCGGCTATTTTTATGCGATGACCAAATTGCCGCTTGCGACCGCGATCACCTTGAATTACACCTCGCCGCTATGGCTCACGCTGCTATCGACTTTGCTGCTAGGGGAGCGCTTCAGTCCGCGACTTGTGCTGGCGATCATGCTTGGCTTCGTCGGCGTCGGATTGCTGCTGCGGCCAACCTTCTCTGGCGACAACGCCCACGCCGGTTTCATTGGTCTGGCATCGGGATTTTTCGCCGCGTGCGCCTATGTGAACGTGAAAAAGCTCGGCACTGCCGGCGAGCCCGGTTGGCGGGTGGTGTTCTACTTTTCGCTATTCGGCACGATCGGCGCGGCATTGACGCAGGGCGTGATCGAGAAAAACTTCAATCCGGTGAACGCGGGCAACATCGGTTTGCTGCTGGGGGTTGGCGTAGCGGCAACCCTCGCACAACTGGCCATGACGCGCGCCTACTTTCGCGGCAACACTCTGGTGGTGGGGGCGTTTGCGTATTCGACGGTGGTCTTCGCGAGCGTCGCGGGCATTTTTTTCTTCGACGAAATTCTGCCGCCGATCGCCTGGGTGGGCATGGCGACGATTATTGCGAGTGGGTTGATGGCGAAAGCGGGTGGTGAAAAATCTCAGGACACGGTGCCCGCGTTGCCGGTAGAAGAGGATTGAGCAATATCAAATCCAAGTGCTTTCGAAACAGACAATCAATCCTCAATTGGAACGACATCAGGGTAATTTGATACCGGCGCGCGACTTCACGATGGAAACGTCCGCTGGAGTAATGCTGCCCGAAGCGTTGATGTCGAACTTGAAATTTGTCGAATTCGTGGTTTGTCCAACCCGCACTTTCACGCCAGAAATATCACCCGCATTGACTGCGCGCGAATTATTGATGTCGCCCGCCAAAATCCCCAAGCTGGCTGCGGCGCTCGCAGTGCCATTCACGCCGGAGACCGAAACCGTAATGCGCTTCACATCCGGCATATTGAATAACAGTACAAGCACCTCATTACCGGAATAAAGCTCAATGGGCGATCCTGCTGGCATACCCGCGGAATCGACTACGCTCACCGCGCCGACGGAACTGATCGGATTGTCAAATCGGAAAACGATGTCATGCACGCCACCGAGCGTGCGCGGTTCCACCGTTACTGCCCCGTCGATTAGTGCATCTTTGTCGACCGGAATATCGAAGTCACCCGCAGCACCATGTGTCTTGCGCGAGAAAACGGCAACGAGATTCAGGGCGCCCCCACCACCCTCGGCAAGAACAGGCATCGCACTCCGCCGACCCGCAAAGGTGCCGTCACCTACCTGGCCATAGTCGTTCCAGCCCCAGCATTTCACGCCGCCCGCCGTCGTCAGCGCGCAGGTATGGGTTTGCGTGGTGGCAATGGCACCGACACCGCTGGTCAATCCTGATACATCCACTGGTGTGGCCCGCTGAATGCGCGAAGCATCGCCAAGTTGACCGCGGAAATTGCCTCCCCAGCACTTGGCGCCGCCACCGGTCGTGCGTGCGCAAGTGTGCAGTGCACCCGCGGCGATTGAGGCGACGCCGGACGACAGGCCAGAAACATCCGCCGGTAAGTTGCGCTGCGTTTGTGTGCCATCACCGAGCTGGCTGGAGCTGTTGAGTCCCCAGCATTTAACGGCACCCGTGCTGGTGAGTGCGCAGGTGTGATCAAATCCGGCGCTGATCGCGGTGATGCCCGTGAGCCCTGCCACGTTCACAGGCGCGGTACGCTGCAACGTCGAGTTGTCACCCAACTGGCCGTTGGTGTTGGCACCCCAGCATTTCACCGCGCCACCCGCCACCAGCGCGCAGCTGTGCGCGAAGCCACTGGTAATGGCCGATGCGCCGCTGGTCAATCCGCTGACATCGACCGGCGCATTGCGCGGTTGCTGCGTGCCATCGCCCAGTTGTCCATTGCTGTTCTTGCCCCAGCACTTCACGCCGCTGCTGCTGGTCAATGCGCAGGCGTGGTCGTAGCCCGACGCCACGACCGAGATGCCCGCAGTCAGGCCGCTGACGTCAGCGGCAATTAATCGCGGGGTGGTGGTGCCATCACCCAGCTGGCCGGAGGCATTGGCGCCCCAGCACTTCACGCCATTGGCCGACGTGAGCACGCAGGTATGATCGCCGCCGGGCGAAATGGCCGCGGCCGCGCCCGTCAGCGCGGCGATATCGGCGGGAACGGCGCGGTCGGTCGTCGAATTGTCGCCGAGCGCACCCAGTCCGTTGTAGCCCCAGCACTTCAGTCCGTTGCCCGTGGTGCGCGCGCAGGTGTGCGTGGAACCCGTCGCGATGGATGCAACACCGGTCGTCAAGGTACTCACGTCCACCGGCGCCGGCCGGGTCGTGAGCGTGTTGTCCCCCAGTGCACCGAGCGTATTGTTTCCCCAGCACTTGACGCCGTTCGACGCGCCGATAACGGTACAGGTGTGGAACATGCCGGCGGCGATGCTGCCCGCACCGCTCGCGAGTCCCGGCACATCGACCGGTGTGGTGCGCATGGTGCCGGTGTTGTCACCCACCTGACCATTGCCGTTGTTGCCCCAGCATTTGATGCCGCCGGCGTTGGTGCGTGCGCAGCTGTGGTCGTAGCCCGCGACGATGCCCGCCACCCCCGTTGTGAGCCCGCTGGCATCGGTCGGCACCAGCCGTGTTGTCGTCGTGCCGTCACCCACTTGCCCGTCAGCGTTGTTGCCCCAGCATTTCACGCCCCCGCCCGAAGCGATGGCGCAGGTGTGGGAAGTTCCCGCAGTGAGCGCGTTCACGCCGGAAGTCAGGCCGGAAACATTCGTCGGTGCCAAACGCGAAGTCTGGGAGTTATCACCCAGCTGCCCGTTGTCATTGGCGCCCCAGCATTTGACGCCGCTGGAAACGAAGGCGCAGGTGTGCGCGGCGCCGGCGGCAAGCAGCGTTGCTCCACTCGTGAGGCTGGTGACGTCAGTGGGAACCAGCCGGTCGGTAGTGGTGCCGTCACCCAATTGCCCACCGCCGTTGAAACCCCAGCACTTCACGCCACCCGCAGCGGTGATCGCACAGGTGTGAGAGACACCGGCTATGAGTGCTGTTACACCGGTGGCGAGTCCGGACACATTGACGGGTGAGAGACGATCGATCGTCGAGTTGTCGCCGAGTTGACCGTTGGCGTTGTTGCCCCAGCATTTCACGCCGCCTGTGTTGGTCAATGCGCAGGTATGGGCATCGCCCGTAGCGACGGCGGTGATGTTGGCAAGACCGGGCACCTCGGTAGGCAGCGCACGCGCGATAACCGTGTTGTCACCCAGTTGGCCGCTGGAATTGGTGCCCCAGCATTTCACGATACCTGCGGTGGTGAGGGTGCACGTGTGGTTTTGGCCGGCGGTGAGTTTGTTGGCGCCGGTGAGTTCGATGAGTGCGAAGGTAGATTGAGGGAACAACGCGAATGTACATGGCAAAACGAGCACTGACAGCGCCTGCCGCAGGGCTGACAGCAATTGTGACTCGGAGGTTTTGTATTGCGAAACCAAGTTCATGTGGATGCTCGCATTTGTTTCGGGTTGTGCGGTTAGCGATCTATCAACTAAAGACTAGGGAGATTAATTGGTGTCTGACCCCATTTATTCTTTACCCAATTGCCCACCGCCGTTGAAACCCCAGCACTTCACGCCGCCCGCAGCGGTGATCGCACAGGTGTGAGAGACGCCGGCTATGAGTGCTATTACACCGGTGGCGAGTCCGGACACATTGACGGGTGAGAGACGATCGATCGTCGAGTTGTCGCCGAGCTGGCCGTTGGCGTTGTTGCCCCAGCATTTCACGCCGCCTGTGTTGGTCAATGCGCAGGTATGGGCATCGCCCGCAGCGACGACGGTGATGTTGGCAAGACCGGGCACCTCGGTAGGCAGCGCACGCGCGATAACCGTGTTGTCACCCAATTGGCCGCTGGAATTGGCGCCCCAGCATTTCACGGTACCTGCGGTGGTGAGGGTGCACGTGTGGTTTTGGCCGGCGGTGAGTTTGTTGGCGCCGGTGAGTTCAATGAGTGCGAAGGTAGGTTGAGGAAACAACGCGAATGTACATGGCAAAACGAGCACTGCCAGCGCCTGCCGCAGGGCTGAAATCAATCGTGATTCAGAAGATTGGTATCTCGAAACCAAATTCATGTGGATACTCGTATTTGCGATGGGTTGTGCAGTTGGCTACATGTCAAATCAAGTTTATGGAACGTAATTGGTGTCTGACCCCATTTTTCCTGCATTTGTCCTGACCCCATTTGTCCCACATTTGTCCCATGACCCCATTTGTCCCCACTTCTCTATTCCACCACTTCTATTATTTCCCCCACGGGAATCTTCGTTCGATCGCTTGGCAGAATCATGCAACCCTCGGACGCATCATTGGTTTTCCAGTTATTTGCATGAATGAGGAAGGTATCGCAATTTCGTTTCGTGTCAAAACACTGATTGCCTTTTAAGGGCTTAAGGCGGACGGTCAGGCCCTTCTTTTGGTATTGATGCCATTCAGTAGTTACCTGCCAGCGGCCACGTGGAATTGGTCCTACATATTCCTTTCCTTGAGCTGCTGGATTATTCCGACCTTCACCCCTGCCGGAATATCCGACGGAACCATAGTAAAGTTTGCCGTTTTCATCCGTGCAGGTAATGTAGTGCCATTTTTGGCTGTAGGTGCAAAGTAAGCCAGCGGGATCCGAGAAAGAAACGGGGTCTCCATTCACGTATGAATAGAGATTTGGACCCGCCTCCAAGCCAATTGGATCTTCTGAAATAAAGCGTTTCAGTGTCGGATCATAGTATCGTGCACGGTAATAATAGAGTCCTGATCGATCATTCTCCCTCCCGGTATATTCGTTCGAGTTCGTCGTTGCTTCCCCCGTTGTCGAGGACTCGCCGAATGCGCTAAATCCAATTTGCGTTCTGATGCCTTCGTTGGCGTCCATCAACGAAATCGTCGAATTTAGGGCGTCCGCTAGGTAGAATCTTGCCAGTCCGTTTGTGTATCTTGCAATCGCTTCATCAATATCAAGCCCTGTGAGAATACTTGCCGTTTCCGTCGGTCGAATTTCTAGAATCGCCTGATCCCCATCGTAAACAAAACGCGTGACGTCGCCATTTATGTTGCGCTCATTGCGTCGGCCTAAGGCGTCATATTTGAAGTTAACCGCAAGTGCATTTGTCCCAGTTCTTGTCAGCGTGACCAATTGACTTTTGCCGTTCCACCCATAGGTGGTGACATCGCTGTTATCCGCCTTTCGCTTTTCGGTTAGATTGCCAATATTGTCGTATGCCAGACTAAAAGCTTCATCCACACCACCAACGCCCGTACCTTTCAACGTGATGGAGCTCATGCGATCTGCCGCGTCGTAGGTCGCAACGAAAGGCGTCTCGCGCACCTCCGGGTACGTATTCAGAGTCGTCCGCCGCGTCCGGCTACCGCGCGCGTCGTAAAGGTAAGTGATCTGCTCAATCAGGCTGTTGTCAGTCTTCTTGTAAGCGATAGCAGTTACACGATTTGCATCATCATAGGTATATTCAAGCTTGATGCCGTTTGGCAACGTCTTAACCGCCAAACGGCTCGCAACGTCATAGGCATACAGCGTGTCTGTGCCGCGATAGCTTATTTTGGTAAGTCGGCTGGCGTTGTCGTAGAAATAGTCAGTGACATCTGCGCCATTTACCGTTCGCTTGATCATTCGGTCGAGCGTGTCGTACTGATAGGCAATCGTATCGGTGCGGCCATTGGCGGTGGTGGTCTGTTCGACCATGCGGTCGAGTGCGTCATAGCGGTATGTGTGTGTGCTTTCCTGTCCGCTCAGTTTGGCGAGGCGGCCAAACGCATCGTATTGCAGGACATTCTGCGACCCGTCTGGGAATGCGGAAGTGATCAACCGGTTCTTTTCGTCGCGGGTGAAAGTGAAGGTGCGATTGGCGCGATCGGTGATCGACCGCACCAATCCAACCGCGTCGTACAGGTACCCAGTGTTCCGGCCCAGCGCATCGGTCGTTTGCGTGACGCGGTCGCGGTCGTCGTACTGATAGCTCTCGATGAGGTTTCCGCGCGCATTGGTGACGCTGGCGAGATTGCGCTTGCCATCGTAGGCCAGGCTGGTTTCGCCGAGGAGTGCGTCGGTGGTCTTCTGCAACTGGCTTGCGGTGTTGTACGCGAAGCTGGTCGAGAAGCCCAGCGGATCGGTGGCCTTGATGCGGCGGCCGTTGAGGTCATATTCAAACGTCGCGAAATTGCCTAGCGGATCGGTGACCTTGATCAGATCACCATCGGTGTTGTAGTCGAAGGTCGTGATTTTTCCACGCGCATCGATCACCGTGCGCAATTGACCGCGCATGGTGTACGAGAAAGACGTGGTATTGCCCAGTGGATCGGTGGAACTGGTGAGGCGTCCGGTGACGGGGTCGTAGGTCGCTGAACTGTTGATCGGCGTGTTATTGGCGAGCCGCCGAATCACGTTCGTGGGCTTGCTGAACCCGTTGTAACCAATCTCGGTCAGATTACCTATTGCATCGACGGCCCCGGTGACATTGCCGTTGCTGTCGTAGGCAAAGCGATTTTCGCGGCCTTGCGCATCGACAGTCCGAACAACATTGGATGTCACCGGATCGCGAAAATAATGATCGGTCTGACCAAGTTGATCGGTCACTTCGAGTGCCCGACCCTCTGCGTCGTAGCGCTGCACGATAGATTTCCCGAGCGAATTGACCATTTCGGTCGAGATCACTTGCCCACCGACGATGCGCCATCCCGCCTGGAAGTTTTCCCAGGAGTCCACCGTGGGACATGCCGGGCCGGTGCATATCGCGCCCGGATTCGACACGTTGGTCACGCACGCGCCAACAACGTTGTATCGCAATTTCGATTCCACGCCATCGGCGCGCATCTGGCGCAGTACCCGATGCGCGGGGCCATAGAAGTTTTCAGTTACGCCCGTTCGTCCTGGATAACGGATCGTCTTGATTCGTACGCCACCGGTTTCCGCCGGGCAAGCCGGGTAGACCGGAAACTCTGTATCGTCAACGTAGGTGTACTTGGTGGACTTGCCGTCAATGTGCGTAACCGTATCGATCCGATCTGTTGCCGTATAGCTGTATTGCACGAATTGCCCCATCGGATCAGTTACCTTTGAAACGAATCCGTTCGCGCCATAGGTCATCGTCAACACACGATTTCCCGCGCCAATCGCGGTCATACGGCCAACACTGTTTCGCACGATCTGAAGGCTGTTTCCATCGCGATCCAGCACTTCTGTCTTGAAGAATGGCGGGGCTCCGCGCAGGCGACCATTGATTCCGGCGAAGCCCTTGAATCGCCATGTTGCTCCCTGGACAAAGCGCAGTTCCCATGTCGTGCTATCGGGTTGAACAAACTTGGCCCCCGCCAATGCGGGTGAATCCACCGCCATGTAGCTGCCATCCGTTTGCTGGATGAAATTGATCGCGATATTTCCCGGCATCACCAGTCGCTTTTGTGGGCCGTCAAAGGGAAGAAATACGACGTCATAGCTATTTACCCACCCAAGTCCAAAGCTACCCGCAGTTCCGGCGATCTTGTTGAATGCGTCAATATCATTGAATTCCCTTGCCACGTCTATCGGCATCAATCCCTCGACAGCCATGTCGTTTTCGGTTTCCGAACAGTTTCCCTTTGAAAGGCTGATCGGATTGAGCTGTTTTTCGCAAGAGGGGTGCGACTTGTCTGCTGCAGGATCCGAATTTGTCGTCGGCTTCTGGGCGCGATTTGGAGTGGTTGCACTTGTGTTGCTTGCGCCACTTGTCAGCGCCTTTATGTATTTCTTGATCTTATTGGCGACCTTTCCTTTGAGGCACGTCAATCCGCACACGCCGCAAAATCGCGGAATTCCCTGCCCGGGATTCATGATGACTTTGGTTCCGTCGGGCGACACAGTTCCGATACCGGCGAGTTTCCAGGTGCCATCTCCGCCCATCGGACTACCGTCGAAGAACCAGATTTCCGCCTGTTCGCCTGGTTCGTAGCCCTGATCGTTTGGAAGATTCACCGGTATCGGCTGCGACGGCACCCCGCCCATCGGCGTACCGAAATACAACTGATACAACGTACGTGTCGGTATTGGTGGTGGCGGCGCGGGTGCGCGGTCGGCGTCAATTTTTTCCACGGCAATGCGCGTCTTCTTAACGCCATCCCAGCCGGTAATCGAGGCACCCTGCGGCAGGACGATTTCAACACCGGGGAAGCGGTTGTCGGTAATCGAATGTGCCGCCGCCATGTTGTTGATCGTCACAAACTTTTCGTCGGCGGGCGGCGGATTGATGGTCCAGTCGGGAATCGTCAGAATTTTTCCGTTTTCCACCGTGGCGGTGTAAGGCCAGATTGGATACAGCGGATGCGCCGGCGTGGCGTCGAAACGCAGGGTCACTTCGCCCTGCGGCAATCCGACCAGCAGGAAATTACCGGCGGAATCGCTTTGCACCTGCGTATTGAGATGGCGCACCAGCACGCCGCCTACGCCCATGCCTTTGGTGTCGATGAACCGTCCCTTGACGCCGGTGACGCTCGCTTTCGAGCGAACATCGATACGAATGGTGGTGGTCTTGTTCGTTTCCGGCGCGGTGGCGGTGACGGTCAATGTCGCGATACCGGTTGCGGCAGTGTCACTGGCGGCAATAACGATGGCGGCGTTTTGACCGTTGGACAGATACGGTCGTGTCGGGGTGGCAGTGACGCCGGTCGGCGCGCCAGTCACGGAAAGCTTGGCGAGCCCCGCGTAGCTCTCTGTGCCGGCGTTGTTCAGCTGCACATCGACCGACGTTGACGAGCCTTGATAGAGCACGACCTCGGCGGAGTTCGCGCCAAAGGCAAAGTCCTGCCCCGGCGTTTGCCCGACGGTGAACGGCGGCGACAGCGTATTGCGCGCGCCAATGGCGACGCGGATCTGCCCGGTCATCGCTCCGGTTGGCACAGTAACGGTCAACTGTGTCGTCGTCGCGGTAAGTACCGTCGCACCCGCATTGCCGCCAAACGTCACCACGTTGTCCGCAGGATTGGCCGAGAAGCCGGTGCCGTAAATGGTGACCATGCTGCCGATCGGCCCCAGGGTTGGCGCGGTGGCCGAGATCAGCAAGTCCGGCGTCGTTACCGGCAGGCTGTATTCATTGGAAGTCACACCGTCCGGGTTCTTGACACGCAACGTGAGCGTGCTGGCCGCCATGGTGCTGGAGGCTGGGATGGTGACGGTCAGTTGCTGGCTGTTGACGAAACTAGCGGTCAAGGTCGAGACATTGGGCGCGGTTCCCAACAACACCTGTGCGCCGGTGACGAAGTTCTGCCCGGATAGAGTGATGGATACCGCCTGTCCCAGTGCCAGCAGCGTCGCCGGTGCGCTGGCATACAGATACGGATCCATCGGTGCGGTCTGTATCGGCAACATTAGCGCGCCGGACATGCCGCTTGGCGTTTCGACGCTGACGGCCACCGTTCTCGCCTGCATCAGCAGCGAACCCGGGATCAGCACCACAACTTGCGTAGCAGACGCCGGCGTGACATCGATCACGGTGCCATCGAAACGGACCTTCATCGGTGCGACAAAGTTGGTCCCGTTCAACGTGAGTGATTGTATTTGACCACTTGCCGACAGGTAACTCGGCGAAAGACTGGTGAGCGTGGGTGCTGATGAGGTAATGGTGATGCTGCGCGAATTCGAGGTACCGGCCACTGTCTTGACGGCCATGCTCAGACTTCCGGCTGCGCCAAAAAGTGAGCCGGGCAACGTGACTTGCGCGACCGTCGGCATTGACGATGTCGCCGCGAATTCCTGCGCGCCGACGACGACACTGACCGGTGCGAAAAAGCCGCTGCCGGTCAAGTCAAAGGTCTTGCCTTGTCCATCCGCAGCGACGGTCGTGGGCGAAATGCCATCGAGCAGTGGCAGTGTCATCGCGCCGATAACCGAAAAGTACAGCGACGTCGAGTACCCGCCGCCCGGCGACGGACTCAATACGCGCACATCGAAGGTGCCGGGCGAGGTAAGCAGCCTTGCCGGAATTTGTGCGGATAACGTCGTGGGAGAAATCCAGGTCGTGGCAAGAGCGGAGTTACCCACGAACGCTATGGCGCCGCCGACGAAGTTTTCCCCGGTGAGCGTGATGGTGGCGCCTGCTGCGCCGGCCTGCGCCTGCGTTGGGGAAATGTTTCGCAGGATGCGCGCCGCGGTATCGACCAGTGCGATTTGCAGGGGCGGATCGCGGCTGGTTGTGGCCGCAGCCAAAACGATATTCTTTGGACCGGCCGCCGGCAAGCTTTCGCGCTGCGAGAAGATCGTTCGCGTTTGGCTTGGTGCAGCAATTGTTTTTTCCGGCGTTCCGGGCTTGCTTCGGACTTGGTCTTGCGGCACTGCCAACGAACGGCTTTGCGTCTTTTCAAATGATATTTGTGGCGATTGCGGCTCGGCGACGGTCGCGCTGAATGTCAGGAACGCAAACAACGGAAGTGCACCGGCGCGCAGCCACCGGTATGCACGCGTTCGGAGCACTCCCGTCGTCGTCATTTGCACGCCAAGTTTCATGCGGTTGGTCCCGTCCCCTGTCGGCGGTTAGATGATTCCCGCCAGTCTTGCCAGTGGCACCTCGAACTCCTTGCCGGAAACCGTGACAAGCGAGTAACGCACCGATTGGCCCGGAGCCGAACTCACTGCAATGCGCTCGACCTGTTCGCCCTGCGCGAAATACGACAACGCCTGGCCCATCGCCACCGTGATGGTGTAGCTGGTTTGTGCGAGCAACGTACTCGGCCCAGAGGGCAGGCTGACTGACACGCTGGCGCTGCCGCTTGCGGTGGTGCCGGTGATGGCGGGCGACACGGCGGTCACGGGCGGACCGTAGGCCGATGTGACGGTGAGTTTGACCGTGTTCCCGACCGGGATTCCCGTCGTGGTGAATGTCACCGTGACCGGATTGACGGTCGATGCAGGCAGCGTGATGTCCGCATTGCCAGTCGGGGCGGCGGGCGCGTTGGTGCCGGCGACGCTGGTGATGGCCAGTGATGGAGCGCCGGCGATGAAGACTTGGCCGGGTGGGCCAAAGGTGTGGGCGGGATTGCTTGATCCGGTTCGGGTATAAGTCTCAGACTCCAATCGGACGCGGCCAGTGCCCCCACCTGGCGACCCGGCCGAATTGCTGTAGGCATTGATCAGCCCGGCACCGGTAATGTTTGTCGCGACAATTCGTACGGCCCCCCCACTTCCAGCACCGCCGCGTAGGCCTGCTCCTGTGCCACTAATTCCGCCTCCAGCACCACCTAACGCTGAAATGGTCCCGGCGAGGTTCACCGTACCCGATGCGGCAATGAGAATCGCGCCACCGCCAGCACCGCCACCTGAACCGCTAAAATTAGCACCTCCCAATCCGCCGCCGCCACCCGAACCGCCAATAAGCGGAAGTAGGGTGCTGGAACCATATATTGGCGCGCAAACCGTAATTGCTGTAGTCGTTCCATAGGTACATTGACCTTGCGTGCTATGGCTAGCGCCACCACCGGCACCATAGCCTTGTGCATTAATTCCTGCCCCCCCCCCGCCAGGCCCCTGTCCCGCCCCTCCGGGGAACCCGCCAACACGTCCCCCAACGCCGCCAGAATATCCGCCGCCGGGCGCCGCACCCGGCAGGCCATCATCGCCAATATTGCCGCTGCCTTGCGCACCGGTGTCATAGCCCCAGCCGCCATTGAGATCAATTACGCCGCTTATCGTCACATTTCCCGTTGCCAGCATCACAACGGGTGTATTAGTAGCATTTCTTTGAAAGTATACGGTCACGCCAACTGGAATATTTACAGAGGTGTAATTGAGCACACCGTTAGGTGGCAACGTCACCACCGTGTTCACAGTGGGATTGAATGCACCATCGGCACCCGTGCTGCCGCTGACGAAAGCCGCATTGGCCGGCATAGCCGACAATAGCGCACAGGCCATGGCGCCGATTTGAAATCCGCGATTACACCAGTAGGTTGCTTTGTTCATGGCATCTCTCCTTTTTGTGCTTCAAGTCTGAATCAATTGATCGTGAAGGTGTTGGCCGGGGCCGCTACGCTGGTTGAACTGCCACCGGGGGTGGTAACTTGTATGACCCTCGCGCCGACTGCCGCTGTGGGATCGATGACCATGCCGAGCGTCATGATGGTGCCCGCCGCGTTGATTACGGGTGCGCCATCGAACTGCACGCCGCCACCCGGAAGGATGGCGATCGCGTTGGCATAGGTAAAGTTGGCGCCGCGAATGGTCAGTGCGATGGTGGCGCCGCGCGCGCCAAGGATGGGCTCGATCGAGTCGATGGTGGGTGGCGCGGCGGTAACGGTGGCGAGCATGGCGGCCAGGTTCATGTCCAGCACCGGCGAGCCGGTCGAGAGACGAATCGCATGTTGGCCGAGCGCGGCAGCGGGCGGAACCGTGACCGGAATGGTCACGGACGTGCCGTCAGGATTCGCGACAGGTGTGCCGAAAGTGAGGTCATTGGGAATCGCGGTTGCCGCGTTGACGCTGGTAAGCGCGTAGCCGGTCACGGTGATGCTGCCGCTGGTGCCGCGATTGAGCGGCGTGGCCGTCAACGAATAGGTGACCGGCCCGAGTGCTACGCGCAGTTCTGGTGACGTGATCCCGTAGGTCGTCATCGTCGGTGCGGGGGGCGGTTCGGTCACCACCACACCCAGCAACGGCGAGACGATGGGATCGAAAGTCGTCGAGGCGGGTGGCGTACTGGATTCAATAACGACACCCACGACAGGCGACAGGATCGGCTCGTAGGTGGTCGCGGTTCCGCTGTAGACGGTGATGGTGTTGGCGAGTGACGGCGTGGCGGAGGTTTCACCGGCCGGCGTGACGACCACGACGGTCTTCTGGCCTGTCACCGCGCCCGCCGCGACGACGAACGGGATGGTCATCGTGACGCCGTCGGGACTGACGTTTAACACACCGAAAGAAATACCTTCAGGCGGGATCAAACGCACTTCCGAGGCATCCAGGAAATTGTTGCCGGTGATCGTCATGACCGTCGTGGCACCCACCGCGATCAACTGCGGTGTAATCGACAGGATTTGCGGCGCCGGGCCGGTCACGCGGAACTGGTTGGCGATCGGCGGTGCAAAGCTGATCGCCTGCGTGCCCGCACTGACACGCACGCCGCGCGTTGTTTTCACCGCCGCGCCATCGATGTTTACCCCGACAGCCACGCTGGTTCCGTCCGGCGCGGGGCTGATCGTGCCGACGGTGATGCCGTCCGGCGGTGCGAAAGTAACTGCGGTCACGCCTTGCAGGCCGGCACCGATGATATTGATTGTGGTCGCCGTCCCCGCTTCCTGCGCCGACGGGCTGAGACCCGTGGCCACCGCGCCGAAGGCCACACCCAGGCTGGGCGACACCATCTCGACGGGAATGGTCTGCGGTGGCGGCACGCTTTCCACCACTACGCCGACTTGCGGTGACAGGATGGGGTTGATGTTGCCCTGAATTTCGGACACGACCGCAAAGGTATTCGCCGGGCTCGGCGTGGCATCGCTGCTGGCAGTCGGCGATTGCGCGGTGACGATGCGTACGCCGGTCGGCGCATTCAGGGCGATGGAGATGCCGACGGTGGACTGAGTGCCGTCGGCTGCATTGCTCGGTACACCGGACACGGTGATACCTGTGGGTGGATTGAAGGTGAATCCCGTCACCTGCGTCAGATTCTTGCCGCGCACCACCATTGTCACGCTGGTGCCGGGCGTGGCGAACAGCGGGTCGACCGAATGTATTTCAGGCGTCTGCAGGGTGATGCCGATGCGGTCGCCGTCCGCGCGCGCGGGAACGTAAGGCCCGGTGCCCCCGGTCAGCACCACCTTCCGCAGCGTGGTCGGTGCGGTCGGCGCCACGGTGATGTTCGCGATCACACTTCCGCCATTGGGATTGGCCGCAACGCCGGCAATGGTCACGCCATCCGGCGGGACGATGGAAACGGCATTGACGCTTTCGAGCCCTGCGCCGAATATCGTAAACGATGTGGGCCCGCTGCCGATGGCGAAGTTCGCGGGCTCGATGCGATCCAGATAGCGGCCAACGGTCACGCCTACCAGCGGGCTGACCAGATCAGTGTTGTACGAGGTGCCCGTCGAGCCATTCCCCTCAAGCACGATACCGAGCAAGGGCGCGGTCGCAACATTGATCCCGGCGAATTCGGCGGTTGCATACACACCCACCGCGGTTGAGACGAGGCCGGGCGAGGAAAGCGTGAGGATGGCAACGCCGCCGACGAGGCCCTTGATCTTTGCGGTGATCTCCGTCTGGCCCGCCGTCAGCGTCAGCTGCGCCGGCGTGACCTGGGCAATGTTGGTGTCGGAGGTCGAGAGCGAGATGACATGATCGATCGTGTCTGCTGATGAAAGCCGGACGAAGAAGTTGCGGTCGATGCTGTCGATCGGGATGGCCAGTGGCGCCGGGCTGACGATCATGGTGGGCAGCACGGGATTGACGGTTACCGCGGTCATGGCGCTGCCGCCTGACGTCGTTATTGTAAACACCGCACTTCCCAGCGGTGCCATCGCCGTCGCAGTCAACGCAAACGTAATCTGCATTGCCGTTGCCTGGACGGTTGCGACCGCCAATTCGGGCGACGACGACATTACGGTGGCACCGGCAAGGTTGGTGCCTGCAACCGTAATTGTTTTGGTTTCGCCGCGACGCAAAGACAGCGGCGATACCATGCTGATCGTCGGTGCAGGTGCCTGCGTTGTTGATCGAAGGACTTCGAGAATGTTGCCCACCGCGTCGTAGCGGTATTCGGTGATGCGGCCTTGTGCGTCGGTCCAGCGAATGAGACGCCCGAGGGGGTCGTAGGCGTACGACTCGGTGGCGGCGAGCGCAGGTGGCGCACACAACATCAATAGCAAACCACAGCATATCAATTGCAATATGCGTTGCATGCCCGTCCCTGAGAGTCACGTTGAATGAATTATTCTTATGACGTTCTACTTCTCCGAACCGGCAAATTATGCCTAAACTTGGATCGCGTCAAGAACGATCCCGCACAAAATTGAAATATTGAGGAAGTTTTCGATGTTTTTCCGTTCTTTACTACCTGAATGGGTAGTATTTCTTGCGTTCAGTTTTCCCGCGTTTGCACGCGCGACGTGTTCGCCGCCGCAATTCGTCGCGCCATCGCAATTCGAGACTATTTCTACGCCGAAGCCAACCATCGTCTGGACACCGGTCGCGAGCGCACAGCGCTACGAGGTGTCGATTGAAAGCCGCGTTCCAGAAGGCGAGATCATTCAGCGGGTCAGCAGCAATGTCGAATTGCCGAGCTTCACAAGTCCGGCGCCACTTGCCAGTGATCGTGCCATTGTCTCGGTGACAGTGCGCACCAAGTGCAATGACAATGAAACCTCTGCGGCCGCCGAGCGCGTTTTTGTCTTGGACATGCGCAACGGATGCCCCGGTCTCAATGGCCTCTCAAGCAAGCGCATTGGAAAAATGCTCCGCGTCGAGTGGGAACGCAATCCACTCGTTGATCGTGTCGAGGTACGCATGTTTGAAGGTGCCTCAGCATCGGCCAGGCAACCCGAGAGCTCAAGCGGCACACAGATCGTCCTGGAAATTCCCGAAAACAAAGTTTGGGTGGTTGGCTTGAGAAATCACTGTCGGCACGCGCTCGGCGCATGGCAGTGGATAGAGTAGTCGTATGCAAGGCTTGCCTATCCGGGTGGTAGCTGCTTGATGGCAATTGCGCCAACCTGGCGTCCAGCGTCCAGTCCCGCTTCAACATCGAATCGAAAGTGAATGCCGCCATAAATGCGCGAAACGGCCGCGTCTTCGGCCAAAGACGTCAAAGCGCGTTCATGTTCAGGCATATATGCCGCCGCCACCGCGCTTACGGCACCGGATACGCATGCGAGCCCCGACGGATAGCCGGGAAACGACGGCGTCACCAGCCAGGGTACAAATTTTGTGTGACCAAGGCGGCCTGCGGCAGTAATGGGACGTTCAACCCAATACGTATAGCGAAGTTGCCAGCACGCGATGAACGCATCGTGCATCGCCATGTTGCTCACCGCGAGCAGGCGAATCACCTTGCGCGCGGGTAACTTGGAAGAACCGATGAGTTCGCGGATTCTCGTGTTCCACACGCCTGGGGGCGTCACGGTACCTGCGTCGAGGTGCCAGGCGTCCGCCAACGCGATTTGGCTAGGGGATAAGCTTTCACGAATTGAGACAAGCTCGTCCATGGCGCGGCGATATTCAAGTGACGCCGGTGAGGGCGGCGGCGGAATCCGAATTTTCGATGTTGACTCAATGAGGAATGGCTTCCAGTTCTCGGCAAAGGGTTCAGTCGGGTTCTGGCTGAAGGTCGGTGCCGTCGGTGCCCACGTACCCGGCGACGCATCGGGAATTGCGCGAATTCTGCGTGGGGGATGCACGCCATCTTTCATGGCGGTGGAAATACTCTGTTCTGCAAGATCAGCGGCGGTCCCACGTTCCGCCGCGCATTGTCGAAAGTTGCCAGACCTTAGTTGCGCCAACGCACGAATTCTGCCGGCGGTTTCGTAAGGAAAGAAATACTCGACCATTCGCGATGCGGCGACGTCGACCGCACTATTCGTACAATCGACGGCTATCTTTGCGGAAGCACTTTCACCCGCGATACGATCGGTCAATTGGTGGAGGTACGCAAGTACACGCCCCGCTCTAACGGGATTCAACTGGTATTTCTTGATTAAGGCGAGCGCTTCATCCTGCCAAAAAAAAACGGTATCCAACGCGGAGGAATTGTCAGGCTTGACAGCAGCCGGCGCGGCAAATGCGCAGCCGGACATGGTGGTCGCGGCGAGCAGTACCTTTGCGACGTAGTTGCCTATTCGCACAGTCGGTTGTTCTCTATGTGGCGCACCAGTAGTGCCGGAAGATCATTTCGTGAAGTCCGCATCTGAATTGAGGGCTGGAAATGTTCGCGATGCGAGTCGAAGATTGTTCACGTAGTGTAGCGCGGGTCTGGCTGAATGCAAAAATGCGCTGGCGATCAGCGCGTTCGTGTACTCCAGCGTGATATTTGCGAGCGACGCGAAACAGGTCGTGCGGATGGAAAGCGGATGATCCCCGCGTTGCCGGTGGAAGAGGATTGACGTTTGCGCGGCACATAAAACACAAGCACTGGCGCGGCGTTCGGGGCAAAAAGCATTGAAAAACCTCGCCGGTATTAGAGTTTGTCATGAGGGTACTTCTATTGATGCGGCAATTAAACATGTTGATCTTGACTCAATAAATCCCCTCCCCCGCGAAGGCGGGGGTCTAATTTCAGTTGTGAAGTTGCACAAAAATTGGATCCCCGCCTTCGCGGGGAAAGGCATGGTTTCAACATATTTAATTGCCACATCAATATTGATCCGGCAATTGAACATGTTGAACTGACTTCAATTATTTCCTTCCCCCGCGTAGGCGGGGGGCCAAGTTTCGTAGCGGAAATGCAGAAAACTTGGATCCCCGCCTACGCGGGGAAAGGGCGCGCTTCAACATATTT
>JANPBQ010000280.1:0-1984 GCA_031430555.1 Betaproteobacteria bacterium | reverse complement strand
CGCCGTGCAACGCGTGCCCCTCAGACTCGATATGCCGCCGCACTTTTCGTTGCGCGCACCGCGTTTATTCGCGCCATTGCATCTGGCATGGGCGCTATTGTCGGCAGGGGGGCTGACGTGGACGGATCGATGGGCCGCGATTCGATTCATGCGCGCGCTTCAACACGCAAATTTCCGGATCGACTCAACGTTGACGGTGGAAGCACTGCTCGTGCAACATCAACAGCCCGCCAATGTGGTTCGATACTTGTGGCAGCCGTTGACCGTGTCAGCATTGAATACCCCCATTGCCACCGCTTCGGCGCAGGTCTTTGCGAATGTGCTGCGCGATTCACTCGCGTCGACTCGCAGTGCAAGCGATCTGCTTTTGCCGCAAACCGACTTGACTTCGCTCTTTCCCGATGCGGCAGCGCGGCACCTGCAACGCCATGGCAGCGAAACACTGTGTGGGGTGCGTGTGAAACGCGTGGCCGCCATCAATCAATCATTTGAGGTCGTGATCGATAACGGCGCGGCGGCATTCGATGCGGTCATTCTCGCGATAGGCCCGCATCAATTCGATGCCATTTCATTGCCCGAGCATTGCGCGCCTTCCACACCTTTCAGCTTTGAACCCATCGTCACCATCTACTTGAAATTCGACCAGCGAGTCCGTCTGCCTCGTCCGATGTTGGGGCAAACAGATGGATATGCGCAGTGGTATTTTGATCGCCGCCTGCTGGCTTCTGACCCCGCCGTGCGTGCGCGACATGATGGCCTCATTGCGGCAGTCATTTCCGCCTCCGGCCCTCACGATTCTCTCTCTCAGGAAGACTTGGCAGCGCGGGTGCTGGCCGAACTTGCGCGTTTTACCGGGCCGCTTCCGCCCCTCGCCTGGCACAAAGTCGTCACCGAGAAATTCGCAACATTTGCGTGCGTGCCAGCCGTGCAGTCATTGCGCCCGCCTCACGCAACGGGCACTCCCGGGATATTTCTGGCGGGGGATTACACGGCGGGTGCCTATCCGGCGACCATCGAAGGCGCGGTACGCAGCGGCATTACCGCCGCGAGGCACGCGGCAGATTTTCTCCGCGCGCCTTGAATCGGACATCAAAATGATGTTGCCGACAACTTCCCTGCCCGCCCATTACGAGCCGGCCCCTGATGCGCTCAAGGGCCGCGTGATACTGGTGACGGGTTCGGGGCAAGGCTTGGGCCGCGCAGCAGCGCTTGCGTTTGCGCGACACGGTGCCGCGGTGATATTGCATGGGCGCAATATTCCGAAGCTCGAAGCAATCTACGATCAAATCGAACTCGAAGGCCTCGCGCAGCCCGCCATCATGCCGCTCGATTTCGCCAAGGCGAGCCAAGCCGATCTGGAGGGATTCGCGCAGGCGATACAAACGACGTTTGGTCGGCTGGATGGCGTGTTTCACGGGGCGAGCCACTTTGTCTCACCGATGCCTTTTGAACTGCATGACCTGGATGCGTGGCTGATACACGCCAAGGTGAATTACGCGGTTCCGGCGGCGCTCACCAAGGCTTGCCTGCCCATGTTGAAGCGATCCCCCGATTCGTCGGTTGTGTTTTTGACCGAGACGCATGCGATCACGCCAAGCGCCTATTGGGGTCCCTTCGCAGTCGCCAAAAGTGCGCTTGCCGCAGTCACGGCCATATTGGCGGATGAGTCTGCGACAACCAATCTGCGAGTCAATCTCTGCCTGCCCGGGCCGGTGGCGAGTCCGATGCGCGCGCAAAGTCATCCCGGTGAACTCGCCCACGTACTCCCCGCAGTCGATGCATTGAGCAACGTTTTTGTGTTCCTGATCGGCGCGGATAGCAAAGGACTCAATGGGCACCTTTTTGAGTGTCAGCCTGCGGCTTATCGGGAAGACGCCGAAACCTAGGGAAGCGCCGATTTATTCCCCGCGAGTGCGCGGGCCGTGATTTGGGATGGGCTGCAAGACGCAAATCGGAGCCATAGCTCCGCTATGGCGAGGATTTG
>JANPBQ010000279.1:0-3139 GCA_031430555.1 Betaproteobacteria bacterium | reverse complement strand
CTCAGCGAATCTTTCTACACCGACAAAGTGTTTCTCGACGGTGAGGCGCAGAAGGATATTTTCGTCGGCGTATTCAAGCGCGGCGACGAGCTGGCCGGCATGTGGTCGTGGGAGCAGGAGCCTGATGCGCTGACGTTGTATGGCCGCCTGATTATCGTCGCACCTGAACATCGCGATGCGAAATTGGCATCGAAGGTGATGCCGATGGCGGAACTTGCGGGGCGCGCAATGGGCGCGGAATTCTTCTTTGGATTGGCCACATTGAAAATTCCGCACATGCAACACGCGCTCGAAAAAGCCGGTTGGCAGCTCATCGGATTCACCTCCGGATACGACCGCGAAGAAGTGGCACCGGGCGTCATCAAACGCGTGTTCGAAGGTGTCTATACCAAAGTGCTGGTTCCGGACGAAGAACTGCTGCGTCCCGACCCGAATAATATGACGCCAACCGCGCGGGCGCTGTTTGAGGTGTTGTTCCCTGAGACGGTCACCGCGCCTGTGAAAACTTTTTCGCAGAGCGCCGCATGAAGTGGCCCGCCATCGATCAACTGCCAGCGCTGGTGCCGTTACCGGCGGGCTATCATTTTGAGCGGCTCAATCGCGCCAACATACCGGCACTCATCGAGGCGCTTAAAGGTTGGCATCCGGAAATCGCGGTGGGCGTCGCGAGTTGTTACCTGCGCGAAGACTTTTATCACAATCGGGTGTTTCTCGAGGGCGAAGCCCAACGAGATGTGTGGGTTGTCCTGTTCAAGTTCAACAATGAAATCGTCGGCATGTGGTCGCTCGAACGGGAGGTGGAGGCGTTGGCAATCTATGGCCGACTGGTCATCATCGATTCCGCGCATCGTGGGGCAAAACTGGCCGGTAGCGTCATGAAGGGTTCAGAGAACATGGGCCGCGCAATGGGCGCGCAGTTTTTGTATGGCATGGCGACGCTGAAGGCACCCTATTCGCAACTCGCGCTCGAACACGCCGGTTATCGGTTGCTTGGTTTTTTCCCGGGCTACAACCGTGAACAAGTCGCCCCTGGCGTCGTGAAGCGCGTGTACGAAGCGGTTTATGGAAAGCTGCTGGTCCCGGATGATGAAGTGCATTACCCTGATCCGAAGAACTTGACGCCGAAGGCGAAGGCGCTGTTTGAGTTGTTGTTTCCGAATCGGTCGAGCACGGCGCGTTAGTTGGATATTGCAACTTCGAAACTCTATATCTGGCGCGGCTTTCCAGCCTAAAACGTCCCAAGAGATTCGCAGGTGCTGGAGTTTGTTGGCTTCGACACATCCTCTTACCCCCACTCTTGTCTCCCCGGACTTGTTCCGGGGCCCAATTTTGTTGCACGACAATGGGTTACGAAAATTGGGTACCGGCATTCGCCGGTATGACAGTGGTAAATAGAAGTACCCGCTTGTTGATGGCCGTAGGATCGGTGGAGCACAGCGATACCCATCTTCGCCATGCACGGGATCGATGGGTATCGCTGTGCTCCACCCATCCTACGAGCGATCTTTGTGTGCGCGTCGTTGACTACAACGCCACGCGAAACGCGGCCGCCGTTTTCGCTTTCACTTCTTCCAGCGTAACACCCGGATGCAATTCGATCAGCGTCAATCCAAGCGGACTCACTTCGAACACGCAGAGATCGGTAATGATCAAATTCACCACGCCTTTGCCGGTGAGCGGCAGCGAACAAGCTTTAAGAATTTTCGACGCACCATCCCGCGAACAATGTTCCATCAGCACCACCACGCGCTTCACCCCCGAGACCAAATCCATCGCGCCGCCCGGCCCTTTCACCATCTTGCCCGGCACCATCCAATTGGCGAGATCGCCGTTCTCGGCGACTTCCAAGCCGCCAAGAATTGAGAGATCTATATGCCCGCCGCGGATCATGCCGAATGAATCCGCGCTCGAAAAAAAACTCGATCCGGCGATGGTAGTGATGGTCTGCTTTCCCGCGTTGATGAGATCGGGATCGACTTGGTCATCGGTCGGGAATGGGCCGATGCCGAGCAAGCCGTTCTCGGATTGCAGATTCACCGTCATGCCCTCGGGTATGTGATTCGCGACCAGTGTGGGTATGCCGATGCCGAGGTTCACGTAGTAACCATCGCGCAATTCCTTCGCGGCGCGCTTGGCCATCAGGTCACGGATCGGTGAATCCTTTTTCGACGTGGCGGCACCGGAGACCGTGCGGAACTCGATGCGTTTCTCGAATTTCGCGCCCTGAATAATGCGATCGACAAAAATGCCCGGCGTATGAATATTGTCGGCATCGAGTTCGCCGACTTCCACCAGCTCTTCCACTTCGGCCACGGTAACTTTTCCGCAGGTGGCGATCATCGGGTTGAAATTGCGGCTGGTTTTGCGATAGACGAGGTTGCCGGATTTATCGCCTTTCCAGGCTTTGACGATCGACACGTCGGCGTGGATCGCCTCTTCCAATACGTATTCCTTGCCGGCGAAATTGTGCGTGTGTTTGTCCTCCGCGAGCTTGGTACCGAATGCGGTACGCGTGTAGAAACCGGGTATGCCTGCGCCGCCTGCGCGAAATTTTTCGGCGAGCGTGCCCTGCGGCACCAATTGCAAATCGAGCTCGCCGGCCAGCACTTGCCGCTCGAACTCTTTGTTCTCACCCACGTATGAAGCGATAACCTTTTTAACTTGCCGCGTTTTCAGCAGAAGGCCCATGCCGAAATCATCGACGCCCGCATTGTTGCCGGCGATGGTGAGGCCTTTGACGCCACTCTCTACCAGCGCGCCGATCAGATTTTCCGGAATGCCGCATAGGCCGAAGCCGCCGGCGGCGATGGTGATATCGTCGTGAAGAATGCCGGCGAGAGCGGATTTTGCGTCGGCGTAAACTTTTGATTGGCTCATTTCACTGCTCCTGTTTTAGTGGCCGCGCGCGTCAATCGAGCGCACCGCCAACAATTTTCAAATCGGTTTTGTTGCGCACCGCAGCGATGATCGCCGCCTTCGCGCCGTCGATCATGGTTGCGAGCGACATGGCGGCGGTGTCGGCGCGCTCAAGAATCTGTGCTTCCATATACGGCACATGCACGAAGCCCGCGCGGATCGCGTAGCCCTGACTCGCAATGTGATGCAGCACGCCGTAAATCAAATGATTGCAGACGAAGGT
>JANPBQ010000278.1:0-25803 GCA_031430555.1 Betaproteobacteria bacterium | reverse complement strand
GCGCACAGTTCCAGCAGGGTTTGCGGGCGCAGGCCGCCGTCCAGGTGTTCGTGCAGCAGGACTTTGGGGACGGTTTCCCACCGGATTTTCACGGGCGACATGGATTCTCGCGTCTTGTTTTCTCAGGTTAAGGCCAAAGATTAGCATTGACGCCGCCGACCGCACCCATTCGCACGTTTTCTGATAGCGGCACACGCAGGATCGGCACCGATTTCACAGCTTCAGGGGTGGCTTTCTGCGCTTGGTCGCAATCTGGTTCACGGCAGCCGTTTGTGGGAATATTCTGTCAACTGGAACAACCGCGCGAAGGCGCGACTTACAACGCGAATGGAAAAGGATATCGACATGGATCTGGCCGACCAACTGCAAAAACTGCAAACGCTGAAAGAGCAGGGCGCTTTGAGCGAAGAGGAATTCACGCTGGCAAAACGGCGCGTACTCGACGGCATGCCAGCCGCGCCGGATCGAAATGCCGAGCCGCCGCCCCTGCCATCAGGCTCAACCTTGCACCAACTGAAACGCTCGATCACCGACCGCTGGATCGGCGGTGTCTGCGGCGGCCTGGCGGCAATGTCCAACATGCCTTCCTGGGCATGGCGGATTTTGTTCGTTTTGACCGCACTGTTGCATGGCGTCGGTATCTTGGTGTACCTGGTGTTGTGGATTTTCGTGCCACTCCAGACTATGCCGAGGCCACCCGCCCGTGAAGAGCCGACCCCCATTTAGCGCGGCGAACGCTTGAAACGCGGACAATTGCATCCATGTGAAGGGTTTGTGATGTCCGCGCCACCTCAATGCGAAGTGAAATGAAGAACAAGACGCTACTTGCCGCAATCGGTTGCCTCGCGCTATCGAGCTGCGTCGTTTCCGGATCGACGAATCCGCTCGAAGATGGTAGTGAAGCCCGGCAACCGTTTGTCGGGCTCGATGCCGCCGCCGAGGTCGCCAAATTGGCACCCGATGCGTCGCGCTATTCCACGCAAGCCTTCGATTGGCGCGATGAGACGCGGATGCGCAATGTGCCGGTACGACTGTATCTGCCTGCTTCGAGCGAAAATTCTGCCGAGCGCGTGCCGCTGGTGGTGTTTTCGCACGGGATCGGTGGTTCGCGCGACGGCTACAAGTACTTGGGCCGGTATTTCGCGGCCAACGGCTATGCCAGCTTGCATTTGCAGCATGTCGGCAGCGATCGTCAATTGTGGTTCGGCAATCCATTCACGTTGCTGGGGCGCATGAATGATGCCGCTACGGATATCGAAGCAATCGACCGTGTCCGCGACATGAGTTTCGCGCTGGATCAGTTGTTCGCGAGCCCGGTCGCCACGCGCATTGATGGTCAGCGCATCGTCGCGGCCGGGCATTCCTACGGGGCCAATACCAGCATGCTGGCGTCTGGCGCGGAAGTCGAGCGAGAGGGCCGCTTGCTGCGCGTGCGCGACGCGCGCATCAAGGCCGCGATCCTGCTGTCGGCACCACCTTTTTATGGTTCAACCGACACCGCAAGAATTTTGAAGTCCATCGAGATTCCGTCGCTGCATATCACCGCCACCGACGACGACATCACCATTCCCGGTTATCGCTCCGGGCTCAGCGATCGCATCGAGGTCTACGACTTGATCGGCAATGGCCATCGCACACCCAAAACACTTGCCGTGTTCAAGGGCGGCTCGCACAGCATTTTTACCGACCGAATGGGGACGGGCGGAGCGGAATTGAATCCGAAAGTCAAAGCCGCGACCCGCGAATTGGCGCTCGCGTTCCTGAACACGTTGTTCGGTAACGATACCGATGCGCTGCCGCGCTGGCGAACCCGGAATGCCTCGCTGGTCGAGCGCTTTGACCAGAAGTTCGTGAGCCGATAGCTTACATATGACCGGTGCCGTCACATTCGATTTTGGCGGCAAGGTTGCGTTGATCACCGGTGGAACGGATGGGATTGGGCTCGCAACGGCGAGGGCCTTTGTGGCCGCCTCTGCCAGGGTGCTAGTGGTCGGCCGGGATGTGGCGCGCGGCGAAAAAGCGCTTGAACAATTATGCGCGGGCGGTGGCGACGCGCGCTTCCTGCCGGTTGATGTGAGTGAACCGATTCAGGTGGAAAGAATGGTTGCGAATTGCATCCACTTTTTCGGTCGGCTTGATTTCGCCGTCAATAACGCTGCCGCCGAATTTCCACTGGTGCCGATGGCCGATATTCCAATTGATGCGATCGACCGCAGCATTGCCGTCGATTTGCGCGGTGCCTGGCTTTGTATGAAGCATGAAATCGACGCCATGCAAAAGAGCGGCGGTGGCGCGATCGTTAACGTTTCGTCCGTCAACGGGTTTTCCAGCTCGGTGAATGCCGCCATGTACAGCGCCACCAAACATGGCATGAATGGCCTCACTACGGCAGCCGCGAAGGAGTACATGGCGCAGGGAATTCGCATCAATAGCGTCTGCCCGGGTGCGATCGAAACACCGCGCCGCCAGCGCCGCCTCACAGGCTTCAGTGCCGAACAAGTGGCGGATCACTACGCCAAGAATGCCGCCGCGATTCCCGCCGGACGGGTTGGACGGGCAGACGAAGTCGCCGCAGGCATTTTATGGCTATGTTCCGATGCCGCCAGCTATGTGGTGGGGCACCATTTGGTGATTGATGGTGGGCAGTCGGCGTAAGCCGGCACGAAATACAAACACAAGCACTGGCGCGGCTTTCAGAGAAGTTTTCGTCGGAAAAGCCCGCCAAATGGCGATCTATGGCTAATTGTGCTGTGAAAATTCCGCGTGGTGCAAACCAACTCAAGCGGCGCTCGCGGCGTTCATGAGAAAATGCGCCAATGAATTCAAAACCTCCCCGCCCGAAGTCGGAATCGGTGGCGCAGCGGTCACCAGTGATCCACATCGCCTTCTATAAATTTGTGCCGCTCGAAGACCCCGAAGGCGTGATCGCGCATTTGCGCGCAATCACGAAAGCGTTGCTGGGCAGCATTCTGGTCGCCGACGAGGGGATCAATGGCATGCTCGCCGGTGATGAAACGCACATCAATGCGTTCCGCTTTGCCCTGCAAAACGATGCGGTTTTCGACGGCAAGTTTACCGGCATCGCCTTCAAGCAAAGCCCTTGCGTGACGGCACCGTTCGGCAAAATGAAGGTCTACCGTAAACCCGAAATCGTCCCGCTCGGCATCAAAGGTGTGGATGCGCGCCGGACGGGGATCAACGTGAGCCCGGCCGAGTGGCGCACGCTCATTGCGGCGGATGACGTCGTGTTGCTCGACAACCGCAACAGCTTTGAATACAAGCTCGGCCATTTCAGAAATGCGGTCGATCCGCAGGTCACCAACTTTCGCGATTTTCCGGAATATGTGAAGGCGCATGCCGATGAATGGAAGGCGGCCGGCACGCGGGTGGCGATGTATTGCACCGGTGGCATCCGCTGTGAAAAAACCAGCGCGTGGATGCAGGAAATGGATATTCCCGTCTACCAGCTGGAAGGCGGCATTCTCAATTATTTCGAGCAATTGCCCGACGCCGACAAAGACTGGCAGGGCGAATGTTTTGTGTTCGACAACCGCGTCGCGCTCGATACCCACTTGCGCGAAACCGCCACCACGGTCGAGGATGTCTACGCCAATGAGCCGGATGGTGCATGGCGTCTGAACCGCGCCAAGGAACTCGAGAGTTCCGCGTAGTGTCACGACCCAGGCACAGCGATACACAATGAAACGGATGGATTTTTTCGCGTGGCAAGGCGCGAGGAGGCGTCATAGCATGGCCTATGGCAACGACAAGCAACGTGGCCACGCGGAAAAAGACGCCGTTTCATATATCGATATGTCTGGGTCGGGACACTCCACGATGTTGCCGACGAGGAACGGTGTCGGGCCGAGTTGCATCGCGTTGCCGCCCGGCCCATGGCCGACGATCATCGATTTTCTCGCGGAGCGTTTCGATACCATTCCCCGCGACGAAATCGAAGCACGCATGGTGCGCGGCGATGTGCTCGATGCGGTTGGTGGATTTGTGCCGCCTCATCAACCATTCAAGGCGCACCAGAAACTTTTTTACTACCGCGACATCGCCGACGAGAAGCACATCCCTTTCGAGGAGACTGTGCTGTTCGAGGATGAGCACATCGTGGTTGCCGACAAGCCTCACTTTCTGCCAGTGACGCCGGGTGGCCGATACTTGCAAGAGACTTTGCTGGTGCGCCTGAAACGCAGGCTGGGCGTGGACACGATTGCGCCGATGCATCGCATCGACCGCGAGACGGCAGGCGTGGTGCTATTCACCAAACAACCGCATTCGCGCGGCACCTATCAATCGCTGTTTTCGCAACGCGAAGTGAGCAAAGTCTACGAAGCGGTGGCACCGTTTCGCGGCGACTTGGTTCTGCCGATGAACTATGCGAGTCGCATTGTGCGCACCGAGCATTTCATGCGCATGTGCGAGACCACCGGCACTGCCAACGCGGAAACGCGCATTGAGTTGATGGAAGTTGATGGCGTGCGGGCCCGCTACCGATTGCTGCCGGTAACTGGAAAGCGCCACCAATTGCGCGTGCAAATGGCGGCGCTCGCGATGCCGATATGGAATGATCAGATCTATCCCGAACACGTCTCCCCGCAGGAGATCGAGGCGGATGATTTCAGCGCGCCTTTGCAATTGCTCGCCAAATCGATTGCGTTCAAGGATCCGCTGACGGGTCAGGAACGGTATTTCGAAAGTGCGCGCAGGCTCGAGCCGTTCGATAAATCGTCCGTGCCAATTTAGCGGTATTGCGTCTGGCCTAAGGCGTGTTGTCAGGCAGATTGGTCAACACTTCTCCACTCGCATCGACCGCGAGGTAGCCTGCACCGCTGTCATCGAGCCATGCGCCTGCTTGGTCGCTGCCTTTCAGCATCGCAATCGTGCTGACACTTCCTGCCACCAGACAGGTCGGGGCCAGCACTGTCACACTTTGAAATCCCTGCACCGATTCGCCACTCTTTGGATCGAGGATGTGCGTGTAACGCGTCCCGCAATAGTCGAGAAACCGCTCGTAATCGCCGCTGGTCGCGATGGCACCCGAGGCGATAGGCAGCCGAGCGATCACGCTGTCTTGATCGCGCGGATGGCGAATCCCCAGTTGCCACGGCTGTCCATCCTCGCGCGGCCCCGTCACCGTCACATCGCCACCCAGGCTGACGAACGCATGCCGCAGTCCGAACGACAGCAACACCGCCGCCGCGCGGTCAACGGCGTACTCCTTGCCGAATCCGCCGAAGTCGATTTCCATTCCGGGCTTGGGAAGAAACACCTGTTGTGCATCGCGCTGCACCCGCGGCCAACCGATCAAAGGCAGCAGGGATTCGATCTCGGCGCGATGGGGCGGTCGATCCGCTTTGAAGTTCCATGCGCGACGAAGGACGCCGGAAGTAATATCGAACAACCCGGCGCTTTGTTCGAAACAGATCGCCGCGTAGTCGAGCAGATGCGCCGTCTCGTCGTCGATCTCAACCGGGGCGACACCGGCCGAGTCATTGATGGCCGAGACGACGCTGTCGGTGAGGTAGCGGGAATACTTGGCTTCGATGCGCAACACCTCGTCGATCGCCGCCTGCGCGGTGGCGTCGGCCTGCGATTTTGAAGGCGCAAAGAGTTCAATGACGTTGTCGCACGCCATCGCGCGAAAGGTGTAGCGGTGCGCTTGCATGCCACAGTGTAAATCCGCGCGCGAGAATTGTCGCTTGCGCAGTGCGCCAGGGAAGCCAGCACCACGCGGGTCAAAATCGATGCACGATGCCTGCGTTGACCGTCACCGCCTGCAACGGCTCGAACGTCGGGGTGCCGCCGCCCATTTTCCAGCTTCCCTGCATACGATAAACCGACACGCCAAGATCCAGTGAAGTGCCTGCGGTCAGTTTGATGATCAATTTCGTTGAAGGCTCGAGTGTGCCGAATGCGGCGATGCGTTGATCGCTGGAGGTGTAGCGCGGCACCGGACGCTGGGTGATTTCCGCCCGGTAAAAATCCGCCGCCGATTGCGAGTGATAGCGAAGGCCGGTTTCCCATTTCCACGTGTCGCTCATTGTTTGCAACCAGCTCGCGTAAACGGTGTGCGCGCGGATGCCCCAGTCGTCGCGGAAAAATCGATATTCGGCCGAAATCACGGCGTTTTGCGTCGGCAGTGTGCGCTTGTAGCGATTGAACCAGGCCCACTGATTGCGGGAACTGGGGCGCGAATCCTTGACGAGCACCAGTGGTGGGAACAATCCGTCGCGATAGAAAGACAGTGTGCTGCGGTGCGGATCGTTGAGAAACCCGGAATTGCGCGTGTTCGACAAATTGCTTTGCACCAGCGAATGCCGATCCAGGAGTTGCGTCACGCCAAACAATATATCCCGCGATTGTCGGCGCTCATTCAGAGTGGGATCGTCGCCCGAGCGCACGTGGTCGTTGCTCTTGCCGTAGCCCAATGCGAGCGTGGTGTTGCGTTCATTGAAATCGACGGTCGCGGCAACACCGAACGCGCGCGAGTCGTAATCTTCTTCTTTGGAAATCGCGCGCGACACGGCAATCGTGCCGTCGCCGATTTTTCGCTTGACGGAAAGATCGGTGCCGTTGCGCCGATCTTTGATCGGCTCGCCGGATGCACCGGTGATAATTTGCACCGGCTTGCCGGATTCATTGGAGACCCGCGCGACCGATGCGCCGCTGACGACATCCAGCAATCGCGAGCCGGCAATTTCCCAGTTCTCACCCAGCGGAATTTTGATCCATGCAACCGACTCGGAGACTTTCATCCGGTCGTGCGCCTCGCGGTAGGAAAGTGTGCGAATACCCATTGCTGCGCCGCTCGGCAGTACGGCGGGTATGAATTCTTCGTCGAGAACCTGCGCTGAGGATGTGACCGGAATCGCCACGATCGGTAGCGCGGCAGCCGCGGACATGAATACGGAAAGCGCGGAGGCGTGTTTTTTTCCCATGATTACATCGTGCAGCCGCAGCCACCACCGCCGGTCACGCGGCCGCCGGCGGCGCCTTCCCGCGCGGCGTAAATCTGATCGGTCACTTTCACGTGCGCGCTGTCGGGGTCGAATTGCATCTCCGGGCGCGCCAAAATACCGCGTTCGGTGGGTGCCACATTCGCGCAGCCGGTGAGGACGGCGAAAACAGCAGTCCATCCATAAAGTTGCCAATTCGAACGTCGCATGGAACCTCTCTCGGTAGTTCAACGACACGGCGTCGCGACCGCGCCACTTGGGGCAATCGGCATTATCCGGAAGCCGACCGGACTATCTACGGTCGACCCTTCATGATGGATGCGATACGCCGGCTTCCGGCGTCATTTACCGGCAATAAAAAGAGCATTTATTGAAACTTTCATCATCCATCGCACCCTGAAGTCCGTACCTATTGCTTGTGTCACTCGCATGGAGATCGAAATGTCCGCGACAATTTCACGTATTCTCATGACGCTCATGCTGTCAGCAAGCTTCTCGACGCACGCGAGCTTTCACCTGTGGAAGATTTCCGAGCTCTATTCCAATGCCGATGGCAGCGTGCAGTTCATCGAGCTCACCGCGCTTTCTTCCGGGCAACAGTTCATCGCGGGACACCGCATCACGAGTTCGCAGGGCGCTCAAGTCAAGTCGTATACCTTCCCGTCCAATTTGCCCGGCGAGACGGCAAGCGGCATGGGCGGCGATGGCTATTACGGTGCCAATCCCGACATTGAGTTCAAGTCTTTCCTCATCGGAACCCAAGGATTCGCCGCGCTGAATCTAGTGACCCCCGATTTTGTGGTGCCCAATGGCTTTCTATTCACTTCCAATGGCACGGTGAATTTCGCCGAGAGTTCGGATATCAGGAGTTATGTGAGTCTGCCGACGAGTGGCGGGCTATCATTCAACGGGAACGGTATCACCATGATGAATTCGCCGATCAATTTCTCCGGTGTGTCGGGGACCATCGCCGTTTCTGCCGCGCTGGGACCGCTCAATTATTCCGATATGTGGTGGGGCGGTACTGCTGAGGACGGCTGGGGCATGTCGATCCAGCAGCACGGCAGTACGCAGTTCAATGCGTTGTATGTCTATGACAACGTGGGCAAACCGACGTGGTACGTGTTGCCGACCGGCACCTGGAATTCGACCTTCACTACCTACACCGGGGCCCTCTACCAGCCCACCTCTGCGCCACTCAACAACTACACGAAGACTGCATTTGTGGTGCCGGCTTCCCCCGGAAACATGACGATCAACTTTACCAGCGCCTCGACGGCGACAATGCAATACACGATCAACGGACAGGGCGGCACCAAGTCCATTTCACGACAAGTTTTCGGCAAGGGTAGCGCGCCAATGAACGTCGGCGACATGTGGTGGGTCGGCGAAACGGAGAATGGCTGGGGAATCAATCTGGTCCAGCAAGCGGGCGCAGTATTCGCCGTTTGGTACACCTACGGCACCGATGGCAAGCCTACATGGTTGGTATTGCCCGACGGCACCTGGACCGGCAACAACTATTCTGGAACGATGTATAGCACCACCGGCTCGGCATGGCTGGGGGTTAACTACGACAAAAATCTGCTTGGCGTCGCCCTGGCGGGAACGATGAGCTTCAATTTCACCAATGCGAATAGCGCGACGATGAACTATTCGTTCACGAGCGGACCGTTTGCGGGCGTCGCTCAATCGAAGAACATCGTCCGGCAGGCGTATTGAATTTGCGGGTATTTTGCTTGCAGTCTATGCGGCGCTTTTCATGTTCGAATCTGATTGTTGGTGCACAATTGTGCCGCCATCCATTTCGCTGAGCCGTTCGTACATGTTCTCGACAACCTGTCCGGAGGAAACAACGTGATCAGATTACTTGCGCGAACTCTCATCGTGGCCTCATTTTGGTGCGCGGCTCCTGTGCAGGCAGCTTTCCACCTCTGGGGCATCAGCGAGATTTATTCAAACGCGGACGGCAGCGTCCAGTTCATAGAACTGACCGCCTTGGCCGGTGGCCAGCAGTTTCTGGCGGGACAAAGTCTCACCAGTTCGCGAGGTACGCAGAACAATCAATTCACATTTCCAACGAATTTGCCCGGCGATACCGCCGGCAAAACCATGTTGATCGCCACGCAGGGATTTGCGGCGCTGAATCTGGTGACGCCGGATTACACGGTGCCCAACGGCTTCCTGTTCACGACCAATGGCAGCGTCAATTTTGCGAATGTCGATATCGTCAACTATGCGAGCCTGCCTACTACCGGGGGATTGTCAATCAATGCGAGAAGTGCGACGGCCGTGAACTCACCGAAGAATTTCGTGGGTGCAACCGGCACGATACCTGCTGCCGCGCCTGGGCCGCTCAACTACTCGGATATGTGGTGGGCAGGTACCGCCGAAGACGGATGGGGCATGTCGATCCAGCAGCACGGCAATATTCAATTCGTTGCCATTTACGTCTACGACAACGCGGGCAAATCGACTTGGTATGTCTTGCCGAACGGTGATTGGAATTCAAATTTCACCACTTATACCGGTGACATTTACCAGCCGACCTCGGCACCGCTCAACAACTACACGCCCACCTTGTTTGTGGTTCCGCCAAAGGTCGGAAGTATTTCGATTGCATTTACCAGCGCCTCGACGGCGACCATGCAATACACCATCAGCGGCCAGTCGGGCACCAAGTCCATTTCGCGCCAAGTATTCGGTAAAGGTTCCGCGCCATTGACGGTGGGCGACATGTGGTGGGCCGGCACCACGCAGGATGGCTGGGGGATCAATCTGGTCCAACAAGCCGGTGCGGTATTCGCGGTGTGGTACACCTATGGCATCGACGGCAAACCCACCTGGTTTGTGCTGCCGGACGGAACCTGGACTGGCAATACCTATTCGGGCACGATGTATAGCACCACCGGATCGGCGTGGTTGGGCACCGCTTATGACAAGAATCTGCTCACAGTGGCAACGGCGGGAACGTTGAGCTTCAATTTCGCCAACGCCAATAGTGCGACCATGAATTATTCATTCACCGGCGGCCCATTCGTGGGCACCACACAGGTAAAGAGCATCGTGCGTCAACCTTATTGAGGCACGCTCCGATGTTCCACTTTTGCGAAACGTAGATCCAGCATTGGCGCGGCGTTTCAATGGAAAGTGTCTGAAACGCCGCTCCAGTGCTTGTGTCTGTAAACGATTCGCGGGCTACCAGACTAAGCACGCCGGGTGTTGGATCACTTTGCCGCTGTCTGCATCGATCAGGCTCGCTTACGATCCCGGCCACCGTCAATCTGTTTGCATGGAAACTGGCGCGATGCCTCGTACGCGCGATTGCATCGAGCACGGGTTGCGCCCAAGCTTTTCCATTCCTGTCGAGCGGCGCGGTTCTCCCTACATTCGTCGCCACCAAAAATATTCGCGCGCAATTCTCGAACAGCGCTGGCAAAATGAGTGCTCGAACGACGTGCTGCCGTTGCACGGGCGTTTCACTTGACTGCACCTGCCGCGACAACGTTGGCCCAATCCGGGAATCCCGCCATGCCCTTTACCTATAACGTCGTTTCCGGCGCGTCCGCCGACCGGCTCGAAAAGTTGATCGAAGAGCGCCTCGTTGCGGGCGCGGACAAGAAATCGATCGACCGGCGAATCTGGCGATTGTTCGGCGAAACCTGGGCCGTGATGTACACCGATCTCGCCGGCTTTTCGCGCAATGTGGTCGAATTCGGTGTTGTACATTTTTTGCAGACGATTTATGAATCGCACCGCTTGCTGGTGCCGCTGATCGAGCGCGACAACGGTATTTTGCTCAAGACTGAAGGAGACAGCCTCATCGTTATGTTCCGCAATGTGAACGACGCGATCCGTTGCGCGGTCGCGATGCAGCTTTGCACGCAGCAATACAACGAAACGCGGATCGCGGAAGAAAAAGTGCTGCTCGGTGTCGGCATTGGCTATGGCGAGGTATTGCGTGTCGGCGACGCGGATATCTTCGGTTCGGAAGTGAATGCCGCCTGCAAGCTGGGCGAAGACATGGCCAAGCCCGGTGAGATTTTATTGACGGGTGCCGGCGCGCGTCAGGCCAGGCTTCCGGCTGATACGCGACTGGAAGCGCGCTCAACCATTCCTGCGGGAACGGACGCCGTGTTTGCGTTGATCTATTCGTGACAGCCCGTCACCAAATGCACACGAAAAGATAGTATTTTCAAATTCACCACAGACTCCGGAAAACCCGCATGATCGAACGTACACTTTTCAGCACGGAACACGACGCGTTTCGCGAGAGCTTCCGCACCTTTCTCGAGCGCGACGTTGCGCCATTTCACGCAGCATGGGAAGAGCAGGGCTATGTCGATCGCGCGGTGTGGAACAAGGCGGGCGAAAATGGCTTTCTCTGCACCAGCATGCCGGAGGAATATGGGGGTGCCGGCGTCGACAAGCTCTTCTCGGTGATCGAAATGGAGGAACTGGGGCGCGCCGGTTTCACCGGCATCGGTTTCTCGCTGCATAGCGAAATCGTCGCGCCGTATTTGCTGCACTACGGTACCGAGGCACAAAAGAAAAAATTCTTGCCAAAACTCGCGAGCGGTGAACTTGTCACCGCGATTGCGATGAGCGAACCGGCGGCGGGGTCGGTTCTGCAAGGTGTGAAAACCAGCGCGATCCGGCAAGGCGACCACTATGTGCTGAACGGCTCGAAAACTTTCATCACCAACGGCTGGCACGCGGACTTGGTGATCGTCGTCGCAAAAACCAATCCGGCGGCAGGCGGCAAAGGCACCAGCCTGTTGTTGGTGGAGCGTGGCATGCCTGGTTTTGTGACGGGTAGTCGCCTGAAGAAAATCGGCTTGAAGGCGCAAGACACGGCGGAACTGTTTTTCAACGACGTCAAAATTCCGCTCGACAATTTGCTGGGCGGCGACGCGTTCGAAAATCGCGGTTTCGTCTGTCTGATGGAGCAACTGCCGTGGGAACGATTGCAGATCGCCGTCACGGCGGTGGCGAGCGCGCAGGCCGCGATCGAATGGACATGCGCGTATGTGAAAGACCGCAAAGCATTTGGTCAGGCGATCGGCAATTTCCAGAATACGCGCTTCAAGCTGGCGGAAATGCAGACCGAAGCGCAAATCGCGCAGGTGTTCATCGACAAATGCACCGAGCTGCTGATGGCGGACAAACTCGATACCGCCACCGCCTCGATGGCGAAATACTGGGCCACGGATTTACAATGCAAGGTCATCGACGAGTGCGTGCAATTGCACGGCGGCTATGGCTATATGTGGGAATACCCGATCGCCCGCGCCTTCGTCGATGCGCGCGTGCAGCGGATTTACGGTGGCACCAACGAGATCATGAAGGAAGTGATCAGCAGGTCGATGGGGCTGGGTGGCAGGAAATCGTGAAACGAACTTAGGCAGGAGTTGCAATGAACAGTCTCAATATTGTTGCAGTCGATTGGTTGCGTCGTTTCGTGCTTTG
The DNA here is from genome assembly GCA_031430555.1 of Betaproteobacteria bacterium. Taxonomy (GTDB): domain Bacteria; phylum Pseudomonadota; class Gammaproteobacteria; order Burkholderiales; family Usitatibacteraceae; genus UKL13-2. The sequence continues at coordinate 13,369 of JANPBQ010000278.1, read as the reverse complement.
GTCTCTGCCTGTGGTTGGCGTGCTCGCGTTCACGGGTGAGGCCTTCGCAGCCGCGATCATCATCGACAATTTTTCCGGAACCAACGTCGGCACGCGTTCGTTTGTCGGCAATCAAGGAGGCGGCATCGGCACTGCGCCGACGCTGACACTCACCCCAGCGGGTGGAGGTGCAATCCGCATGCAGCCACAGAATTCCATTGTTTCCGGCACCCTGACCTATACGCCTGGGGGCACCATTGACTTGACCGGTGGCGGAACCAACGATCAGTTTCTGGTCGAATTTATCAGCGTGATTGCCGACAATGGCTTGCCGTTGCAGGGGCTATCCAATCTCTCGATCACGGTCAATACCACCACCGGCGCGCGCCAGAAGGCCGGGCTCGGCATCACCAATGGCCAAGGCAATATGGCGTTTCCGTTTACCACCTTTACGGGTACCGGGAATTTTTCACAGGTCACTTCGATTGTACTGGCGTTTTTTTCGCAGACCAATCAATCGGCCGGGTGGGGCACGATAACGCTTGATCGCGTTTGGGCGAGCCCGCCTGCCGGTGCCGTGCCGACTGCGCCGAGTCCCAATTTCACTGCGCTATCCGCATCACCGACCGGCATCTCACCGATCAATTTCACACTCGCCTTCAACAACAATCAGGGGGCCGCGCCGATCGCCGGACTTGCGAGCGGTGACTTGGTGCTTTCGGGGTCAGCCTTGCCGACCACGGCGACGATTACCGGCTCGGGCGCCAGTTACAACGTCGCCGTCAGTGGCATGAGCACGGATGGCACGGTCATTGTGACGCTGGGTGCCAATACCATCACCGATTTATGGCTGCAAGCCAATGCCAGCGGTGCCACCAGTCCAACGATCAATTACGTGAGGCCGCCAGTGTTTTCCAACGGGCCGCCTCCGAATTCAGCAACGGTGGGCACGGCGTATTCTTTCAACTACACCGCGACGGGACAGGGGCCGATCACCTATTCACTTTTCTCCGGCAGCGTGCCGACAGGATTGACGCTTTCCGGTGCCGGCGCAATCAGTGGCACGCCGACAGTCGCGGGCACATTCTCGGGCGTCACTCGCGCCACCAATGTGGCCTCCACCAATCAGAATTTTTCGATCAATGTGGTTTGCCCGTCGCTTACATTGAATCCGATCTCATTGCCGTCGGGCTCGGTCACCGTTCCCTATTCGCAGGCGCTTTCCGTGACGGGTGCTGCGGGTGCGTTCAATTTTGTCGTTTCCGGCGGGGCACTTCCTCAAGGCCTCACGCTGTCGGGTGGCGGCATTTTGTCCGGCACGCCCACCGGGGTGGGCGGCGTTGCCAATTTCACTGTCACCGCGACGGGGCCGGGTGCCGGAACTTGCACCGCCACGCGCGCCTACAGTGTCACAATCGTGGGTACATTCAATGTCACCCCCAGTGTGGCGGTCGGCGGGACGATCATGCCGAATACACCGGTTGCCGTGTCGCCGGGTGCCACCACCAGCTTCACGATTACATCGCCTTCCGGTTTCGCGCCCTCGGTGAGTGGCACCTGCGGCGGAATTTTGGCTGGGAACGTGTATACAACGAACGCCGTGAACGCGGCGTGTACCGTTGTTGCCAACTTTGTGCCGTTGCCGATTTTGACCGGCGTGGAATCGCGCAAGGCGCATGGCGTGTCGGGAACGTTGAATCTGTCGGTCACCACTGGCATCGCGGTCACCGGAAATGTGAGTGTCGAGCCGCGAATCGGCAAGAACGGGCACCTGATCGTGTTCAAGTTCGATCAGGTATTGACCTCGGAGGGCGCGGTCAGCTCAGTCGATCAAAACGGCGCGCCCATCGGCATGGCGACCGTGGTGCGTAGTGGCTCGGAAGCGCAAGTGACGCTGACCGGAATTCCCGATGGCCAGCGGGTGAAGATTCTTCTCGCGAATGCCGCCAGCGCGAATGGCCCCGTCAGCGTGGAAGTGTCGCTCGCATTTCTGGTCGGCGATATCAGTGGATCGCGCGCCGTCAATGCCGCCGACATCAGCACCGTGAAAGCGCGCAACAATGCGGCGGTCACGGTACCGACCGCCAAGTTCGACATCAATGCCGATGGCGCGATCAATGCGTCGGATGTTTCTGCCGTGAAGGCGCGTTCGGGTGTCGCTTTGCCATGATTGAGAAATTCATGGCGGGGCATCGCGTTAAGGTCGCGGCTGTACTGCTGTTCGCCGCGACAACACCATGCGTCGCGGCGGAATTCCCCGACTGGGCATACCCGGTCGCCGCCGCCGACTTCAAGCCCGCGCCGGATGATGGCGTGATCCGGCGCGTGCCGGGCAGCATGGCGGGCTACACGGTGAGCGATTCGCGGAATCTATTTGCCGCACCGGTCTGGCACCCAACTGATCATCCCAAGTTACCCGACATCGTGGCCAATGGCCGCAAGCCGGTCGTGCAGGCCTGCGGCGTCTGCCATCGCGCCGACGGACGCGGGGGGCCGGAAAACGCGAATATTGCCGGATTGCCCGCCGCCTATATCGTCCAGCAATTTGCCGATTACAAGAGCGGTAAACGCAGCACGGCGCGGCCAAAACGGCTGCCACAGGCATTGATGATTTCGCTTTCAAAACAAATCACCGATGACGAAATTCAAGAAGCGGCAGCCTATTTCTCGGCGCTCAAACCGCGCGCCAATATTCGCGTCGTCGAGGTGGAAACCATGCCGAGATCGTTTGTCGCGGGCTGGGTATGGGCGGACAAGAAGTCCGGTGAACAAGAACCCATCGGCAGACGAATCATTGAAATGCCGGAAGATCTGGAGCATTTTGAAATGCGCGATTCACGCGCGACCTTCATCGCCTACGCACCGCCGGGCAGCGTGAAGCGGGGTGCCGCATTGGTTGCGGGAATGCTGCCCGAAAAAACGCAGGCCTGTGCGACCTGTCACGGGCCGGATCTGCGCGGCATGGCAGCAACGCCGCCGATCGCCGGTCGCTCGCCGTCATACATGATCCGTCAATTGCACGAACTGCAAAGCGGGGAGCGGGACGGCCCAAACGCCGCGCAAATGAAACCGGTGGTGGAGAAACTCACGCTCGATGACATGATCTCGATTGCCGCGTATCTTGCGTCGCGCGAGCCGTGATGATGCGCATTTGTCTGGCTTGATCTGCGTGGAAGCAGTCGGCGGCGAGTCGCGGACACTCCACTATTGGCGAGGTTGCGGGTCGTCGACGCGGTTACGACGATTTACCTTTCTGCAACGCTCTCGGCGCGAGAATTAATTCATGCTTGAAAGGTTCTTTCGAACCTTTTCGCGGAAAAAACCGTTTTCAATATAGCGTTGCATATTTTTTCCGGGACAAACGGTGTCGCGTGCATAGTCGCGGTGGCCGCGAATCAACTCCAGCGGCACCGAATATTTGGCCGCGAGCAGTGTCATCAGTGCGACCACGGCATCGAGTTGCGCGGCGTTGGGCTCGGCTTCTTCATAGTTCCCGACGACCTCGATCAAGGCGTGTCCGGAGGGATCGTATGCGGTGTTGGTATCGCCGGCAAACGCAATGTCTCGCCCCTGATAGATATTGCCGTCGAGATCGATTGCGTAGTGGTAGGGGACATCAACCCACTTTTTTGCCGCCCGCGACCATTTCTGCAAATCCCGGAGGTACTGCGCCGCGTCTTTGCCGGGCGGAAATGTCTCTCCCTGATGATGCAACGTAATGCGCGAGATGGTGTGCGTGCGCGCCATCGATGTATCGGCCGGTGTGCCGCCCCAACGACTCGCGGGGACGATCAATTGCTCGATTCTTGCCGACTGTAACGATGTCGGCGAAACGCAGCCGATCAGCATTGCCAAGCAAACGAATGCGGACACCATCATCGTCAATCTTGCAAAGTTCACGCCCATTTTAATGCGCCGTATCGGTAACATCGTGTCGCCTCATGCATTGCCGCGTATCGCAGGATGTGATTCCACCGTTTGATGGGGCGATGATATCAACCAGAGACCGGCGAAGGTAATCGCGCCATTGATAATCAATAACTCCAATCCGATGCGGAACGTCTCGAACAATTCCGCCTGCCACGTCTCGATGCCGAGGCACATCAGCGGCGACACCAACGCGACCACCACCACCCACGGCCCATGCACGGATCGCGAGGTGAGAATTCCGAATGCGAACAGGCCCAGTAACGGCCCGTACGTGTAGGCCGCGAGTTTCAGGATCAGCCCGATCATGCTGGGATTGTCCGCCCACTTGAATACCATGATCAGTAGCAGAAACAGGACCGCGATGGAAAGATGGACTTGTTTGCGCAATCGGTTCTTGCGCGCCTCGTCAATATCGTTACGCCGCTGCATGCCGAGGAGATCGATGCAGACGCTCGATGTCAGCGCGGTGATGGCCCCATCCGCGCTCGGGAATAGCGCCGAGATCAGCGCAATCACGAATATCAATTGAACCCATGCGGGCAGATGCCCCATGACAACGGTGGGAAATATCTTGTCGCCAGTTGCCGCAACGCCCATGTCTGCGGCGAAAAGATAAAGCAGCCCTCCCAAATACAGGAACAACAGCACCACGCCCAGCATGATGAAGGCAAGGCAAATGATATTTTTCTGCGATCCGCCAAGTGTTTTCACCGATATGTTCTTTTGCATCATTTCCTGATCCATGCCTGTCATCGCAATCGCGATGAACATCCCGGCGAGAATCTGCTTCAGCCAGAATTGTTTGCTGTCAACGTCGGTGACGAATATGGTCGAAAGCCCGCGCGCATCCAGGCGTGCGACACTTTCCGTGAAAGTCATGTTCAGGCCGTGCAACAGGTAGGCAACACAAATGGCGAGGCCCGCCAACATGCACGTTGTCTGCAGCGTGTCGGTCCAGACGATGGTCTTCACGCCGCCCTCGAACGTGTACGCGACGATCATCAGCATGATGACCAGAGCGGTGAGCCAAAACGGCACCTGCAATCCATCGAGAATCGCGTCTTGCAAAATCTTGACGACAAGGTATAGCCGCGCTGTCGCTCCCAGCGTGCGCGACAGAATAAAAAATGCCGCGCCGGTTTTGTAGGCATGTCGGCCGAGACGTACATCAAGAAAGTGGTAGATCGATGTGACGTTTAGCCGGTAGTAAAGCGGCAAAAGCACGAAAGCGATCACGGCATAACCCAGCACCTGGCCCAGGACGATCTGGAAATAGGTGAATGACGTGGTCGCCACCGCACCCGGAACGCTGATGAAGGTCACGCCGCTTAGCGACGTACCGATCATGCCAAATGCAACCAGCATCCAGTGGCTATTCCGGTTGCCGATAAAGAAACTGTCGTTACTGGAATTGCGCGATGTCACCCATGCGACTGCCAGCAGCAAGAGAAAGTAGGTGGCGACAAAGAACAGCAAAATGCCTGGCGACATGACTTGAGGATCCGTTTCGCGTTGGTGGGAAGTTCACAGGAGGTAGCTTGAGATGATGCCACGGTTTCCTTTTGTGGGACCTTGCCGGCCTAAACCGCATGAAGTGTGCGGTATTTCACATAATTGCTTGTTTTTATTGAATAATTTTGTCGAATACCTTTACACCGGGATTTCTTACAAATTAGGTGTAATGCGCAAGGCATTGATCTGTAGGGGTTCAATAAACATGGCTCGGAGATTGCTCTTGACTTGTACGCACTCTCCCATCATCCAAAAATATATCAGGGACCCTTCGATGAAATCGATCCAAAAAACATTCCGCCGCCTTGCCATTGGTGCCTCAATTGCGGCGTCATTTATGGCATTGCCGGCGTCCGCAACGCTCATCACCGTCACCAGCTTTTCGCAACCCGGTCCCACGACCGTGCGTATTCAGTCGGTGGCACCGGCCACCAACCTATACGTCTATGCGGGCGGCTTCAACACGACTGACGGCACCAACGTTTTTGTGTCGTGGTGCGTAGATATCTTGCAAAGCACTTACCTGGGTCAAGCCAACAACAGCTACACACTTGTCGATGCCGCTTCGGTGAGCCAGATCGGTGCTGCCCGCGCCGACGCGCTGGCGCGCCTGGCAACGCGTCATCTTTCAGAAGTCACCAACGCGACAACCTCGGCGGCCTTTCAACTCGCCGCATGGGAAATCGTCTACGAAAATATCGGTACCGGTTACAACATGGGTTCCGGCAATTTCAGCGCATGGGGTGCGTCTGATGGCTCGATTGCGTTGGCACAAAATTGGCTAAGCGACATGTCTGGAAGCAGTACCTACAATGTGGGTGTGTGGCAAAGCCCAACGAGGCAGGATTTGGCGGTATTCACCCCGGTTCCTGAGCCCGCGACGCTTGGCCTGCTCGCGGTCGGCTTGATCGGCCTCGGCATCGCGAAACGAAAGCGTGGTCGCGCAAACGCGGCCTGATCGCGACGTCACTCTTGCGTTCAATCAAACCCCGCCTCGCGCGGGGTTTGATTTTGTTGCGCACCACATTAGTACCAAATAGTCTTTATGCCTTTGCTGCCCACTGGAACCCGACGAATATCGCGGCCGGAATTGCGATATTCTGGCAAGCTTGATAGCAATCGAAAATCGTAAAGGGTGAAGGCAATTGATCCATCGCTGCCACGTTGATGAACTTCCGAGCTGCCGCGAAACGGTACGGGATGCGTTTGCGCGCGACGGCGCAATCATCATCGAAAATTTCGTTGCGCCCGACGCTTGCGAGCGTTTGAAGCAACGCGCGCTGGAATTGGTAGTGGAGTACGCCCCGCGTGCATCCGGCGCGGTATTTTCCACACGCGACAATCGGCACGCGACGAACAATGACTTCGCCGCGTCGGCCAACGGCATCGGCGTGTTTTTTGAAGAAGGCGCACACGATGCCAGCGGGCATTTGCAGGTGCCATTGGATCGGGCGGTCAACAAGATCGGCCACGCGATGCACGATCTTGATCCGGTCTTTAGCGCGTTTTCGCGCGGCCCGCGTTTGCAATCGGTGGCCGAGGCGATCGGCTTGCTCGATCCGAAGTTAGTGCAGTCGATGTACATTTTCAAACAGCCCGGCATCGGCGGTGAAGTCGTGTGTCATCAGGATTCGACCTTCCTCCATACCGAGCCGACATCGGTCGTCGGATTCTGGTTCGCCATCGAAGATGCGCATCGCGGCAATGGCTGCCTAGGCGGATTGCCTGGCGAGCATCGCAAAGGATTGAAAACCATTTACCGCAAACAGGCGGATGGACATCCTCGAATGGAAACCCTCAACCCGCAAATCGACTGGGACATGCGTCGGCTGGAATGGCTTGAGGTGCCAAAGGGTACGCTCATCGTATTCAATGGCGAGTTTCCGCACTTGTCGGAAGCGAACCGGTCGCCGCACTCGCGCCATGCCTATACCTTGCATGCGGTGAGTGGCCGTGCACACTATTCGTCGGGCAACTGGATACAGCGACCCGATGTGATGCAAATGCCATTCACCGGCTTCGTCTAAATGCGTCGTCAGCAGGGAAAAAAAAGGGCACCCGAAGGTGCCCTTGCTGATGGTCTGGCAACGAGGAGCAGGTCTGTCCTGCAACGGTTCGGTTCCGTCTATCCTCTCGGGTGACATTTGTCCCAAGCCAGAGATCCTAGGAGTGCGCCTAGTGTCTTTGAAATGTCGGTGTGTTGCGGTGCTGCGGTTCGTTGCGCGCTGTTTTGCGATGACTTCATCATCGACTGCGGAAGGTTTGCACGCTGTGACTTGTTGCACAATCTAGCCTCACGAAACACTATTTAACAAAATGGCTGAGATCGAAAGTAATTTCAGTAAACACCAGCACTGGCGGGCCTTTCGGGATTATTTCGCCCCGAAATGCCCGCCAATGCTGGTGTTTGACGAAATTCGCGAGTGAACGGGTGAATCGACAAATGCCCGATCGCGCCGCCAACACAAAACCCTCGAACTAAAGGTCAACATGCTTTCAAGCGCGATTATTTCGGTTGGCCCGCTCGGTTTTCCATGGCGGACGATCGATCCTTTTTTGTTTTGCGTCCATCACGACGATGCCTACCCTCGCGGCAATGACGCAATGGGTCCGCGCGCCTCACTGGACGGGCGAAGTCTCGGTCAGGATTTCGCCGGCAAGGATGGCTGGAACATGTATCACGGCATGACCGTGCCGGGATTCCCGGCGCATCCGCATCGCGGTTTCGAGACGGTGACGATTGTGCGCAATGGATTCATCGATCATTCCGATTCGCTCGGTGCGACGGCGCGATTCGGCGCCGGTGATACGCAGTGGCTCACCGCCGGGCAGGGAATCGTGCATGCGGAAATGTTTCCGTTGCGCGAACGTGACCGCGCGAATCCACTGGAGTTGTTTCAGATTTGGCTCAACTTGCCGGCACGGCTGAAGATGGTCGAGCCGCATTTCACGATGCTGTGGTCGGAGGACATGCCGCGCCAACGTGTCGCCGACGATGCCGGGCGCGTGACCGAGGTGGTCTGCATAGCAGGAAACTATGGAACAAGGGTGCCCGAGTCTCCACCACCGAATTCATGGGCCTCGCAGACAAATGCGGATGTCGCCATCTGGACAATCAAAATGGACAAAGGTGCGCGCTGGAGACTGCCTGCCGCGGTCGGCGGCACCGCGACCCGGCGCCAAATGTATTTTTTCAAAGGCAGTGTCGTCACGATTGATGGACAGCAGGTCACTAAACCTGCCGCCATCGAACTCAACGCGTCCTCCGATGTTGAGATCGAAAATGGCGATCACGTTGGCGAATTTTTACTGCTTCAAGGTCGACCGATCAGCGAGCCGCTGGCGCAGCATGGCCCGTTTGTAATGAACACGCACGCCGAAATCGTCCAAGCCTTTGCTGACTATCGCCGCACTGAATTTGGCGGTTGGCCCTGGCCCGATCAGGCTCCGGTATTGCCGCGCGAGCAGGGGCGGTTCGCGAGACATGCTGATGGTCGCATCGAAACGCGCGACGCGTAAAATATCCAGAGAACACCGAAGCCACGCCTGCTTGCCGCTGCAATTTGTTTCACACAGGATCCCTATGAGCGAATCTTTTTACCAGCAATTGGGCGCAACCTTGCGGCAGATCGACGCCGACGGTTTCTCCAAGCGGGAGCGGCAGATCGCGACGCCGCAGAACGCCTCGATCACACTGAATTCCGGCGCAGAAGTCATCAATTTTTGCGCCAACAATTACCTGGGCCTTGCCGACGATGCGCGCTTGATTGCGGCGGCGAAGGCAGGGCTCGATCAATATGGCTTCGGTATGGCGTCGGTGCGCTTCATATGCGGCACGCAGACCTGTCATCGCGAATTAGAAACCGCGATCGCCGCATTCCTGGGAACCGAAGACGCGATCCTGTATTCGTCCTGTTTCGACGCCAATGGCGGTCTGTTTGAAACGCTGCTCGGCGAAGAAGATGCCGTCATCAGCGACGAATTGAATCATGCCAGCATCATCGACGGCATCCGGCTTTGCAAGGCCAAGCGATTTCGCTATCGCAACAACGATATGGCCGATCTTGAAGCGCAGTTGCAAGCGGCCGACGCCGCCGGTGTGCGACACAAAATGATCGCCACCGACGGCGTTTTTTCGATGGACGGCATCATCGCCAATCTGAAGGAAGTCTGCGCGCTCGCCGAAAAATACGATGCACGGGTGATGGTCGATGATTCGCACGCGGTCGGCTTTGTTGGTGCGGGGGGGCGCGGCACACCGGAGGCGGATGGTGTTGCGGACAAGATCGATCTATTCACCGGCACGCTCGGCAAGGCGCTGGGCGGCGCATCGGGTGGCTATATTGCCGGTCGGCGCGAGGCCGTCGATCTGCTGCGGCAGCGTTCTCGTCCGTATTTGTTTTCCAATTCACTTGCTCCCGCGATTGTCGCGGCATCGCTTGAAGTGTTGAAATTATTGCAGTCGGAAGAGGGTGCCGAACTGCGCGATCGTGTGCACGCCAATGGTCGTCATTTTCGGCGCGAAATGGCGCGGCTCGGATTCACGCTGGTGCCGGGCGAGCATCCGATCGTACCGGTGATGCTGGGCGATGCGGCGCTCGCGAGGCGGATGGCGGATGCGTTGCTGGAAGACGGGATTTATGTCATTGGTTTCAGTTTTCCGGTGGTGCCGAAAGGCCGGGCGCGCATCCGCACGCAAATGTCGGCGGCGCATACGGCGGAACAGATCGATCGCGCGGTGGCAGCATTTGCGAAAGTCGGCAAATCGTTGGGCGCAATATGAGAGAAACCAGATGAAAGCACTCGCCAAACTCGAACGCGCGCCCGGTCTCACGATGACAGATGTCGCGATGCCGGTCGTCGGCCACAACGATGTCATGATTCGCATCAAAAAAACCGCGATTTGCGGCACCGATATTCACATCTGGAAATGGGACGAGTGGGCGCAGAAGACCATTCCCGTGCCGATGCATGTCGGCCACGAATATGTGGGGCACATCGTCGAGATGGGGCAGGAGGTGCGTGGTTTTGAAGTCGGCGACCGGGTCTCCGGCGAAGGTCACATCACCTGCGGCCATTGCCGGAATTGCCGCGCCGGTCGCCGGCATTTATGCCGCAATACCACCGGCGTCGGCGTCAATCGTGAAGGGTGTTTTGCCGAATTTCTGGTGATTCCTGCCTTCAACGCATTCAAAATTCCCGATTCGATCAGCGACGATCTCGCCGCGATATTCGATCCCTATGGCAATGCAACCCACACGGCGCTATCGTTCAATCTCGTCGGCGAAGATGTACTGATCACCGGTGCCGGGCCGATCGGCATCATGGCGGTGGCGATCGCGCGTCATGTCGGCGCGCGCCATGTGGTAGTCACCGATGTAAATGATTACCGGCTTAATCTCGCGACCCAAATGGGTGCGACCCGCGCCGTGAATGTGGCCAACAGTTCCCTCAAGAGTGTGATGGACGACCTCGGCATGGTCGAGGGATTCGATGTGGGCATGGAGATGTCGGGTGTGCCGTCGGCATTTCAAAGTCTGCTGGAGAACATGAATCACGGTGGAAAGGTGGCGTTGTTGGGGATACCGCCGTCGAATACCGCGATCGACTGGAATCAGGTGATATTCAAGGGGCTCGAAATCAAGGGTGTGTATGGCCGTGAAATGTTCGAAACCTGGTACAAGATGGTGGCGATGCTGCAAAGCGGCCTTGATCTCTCGCCCATTCTCACCCATCAATTCGCCGTCAACGATTTCGAAAAAGGCTTTGCTGCGATGCTTTCCGGACAGTCAGGGAAAGTGATTCTCAACTGGCCGTAAGGGATGCGCGTCAACGGATCGAGGGTGCGAATCGTATAGCGATAAAATAGTCGCAAATCGCCGCATTCCGCCGCAACGGCGAGATGCGGGTAATATTTGGGAACATCAAAATTGATCGGGAGACCCATATGAAACTCTGGCGGTTTTTGATTCTGCGATCCGTACACGGCGGCGCGCTTTCGATGCTTCTCGCCAGCATACTGGCGGCGGCCCAGGCACCAACGCCCACGCCGGTCGCGCCTTCGCCATCCACGGTGCCCGCAGCAGCCGGGGCGGTGCCGGGCACCGAGCCCGCAAAGCCGGCTGAAGTGGTCTACAAAGACGGCGTCATCAAGATCGGTTCTGAATTCAAGAAGTCGATTGGTGTCGTGACGGATGTCGACAAGGGCGACAACGGGTGCTATCTAACGTTGAAGGATGACAAGGGGCTGGAGTTCATCGAAGTGGGAAAGTTTGAAATCTGTAGCCAGAAACCACCCCTCAAAGGTAAGCGCGTTGCACTCGCATATAGTGTTGAGACCATTCAGGCCGCCTCCTGTTACGGCGATCCAAAATGCAAGAAAACCGAAACCATTCCGGTGGTGGTTGGTGTGAAGATTGCCGATTAAGTGTGCGGAAACACTGCCCTTGTCGCCGCTATATTTAACTTGAGGCGCGGATGACGACTGGCTCATTGACCGATGACGAGGTTGTCGCCGCGACCACCACGTGGCTCGAACGCGCCGTCATCGGACTCAACCTTTGCCCGTTCGCCAAAGCGGTACATGTGAAGAGCCAGATTCGCTATGCGGTCTCGCGCGCCGAGACGCCGGATGAATTACTCGCGGCACTCTATCGTGAGCTGAATTTTCTCGCCGATGCGGATGCCGAGACAACCGACACGACGTTACTGATCCACCCGTTCGTGTTCGCCGATTTTCTCGAGTACAACGATTTTCTGGATGTCGCTGATGCGGCGATCGTGGAACTGGGGCTGGAGGGTGAATTGCAGATTGCGAGCTTTCATCCGCGCTACCGATTCGCCGACACCGATCCCGACGATATTGCCAATTTCACCAATCGTTCACCGTATCCGACTTTACATTTGCTGCGCGAAGCGAGCGTCACGCGCGCAGTGGTCGCTTTCCCCGATGCGGGCGACATTTATGAAAGGAACATCCAGACCCTGCGCGAGTTGGGCAAGGACGGATGGGATAAGCTACATTCATGACATCAATTGTCGGCCCATTGCGTTACATCAATTTCCCGTTCGCTGCGTCTGGCATGATTTTCGGGGGAGCATGAAGTTGCCCACTAAAGGAGGATCGCATGAGTGCATATCAACGCATCAATTGGCATTGGTTCGCACACCTGTCCGGCTTTGCAATGTCCTTCGCGCTTGGCGCGCAAGCGGCACCAGCCGAATGTCCTCAGCCGCGCTTTACCGGCAAGGCGCCTGACGAGTACTACACACGGGTGAATCCTTTCGCGTCGAGCAATGTCGGCAACAAGGCTGCCGAGGCTATTTTTCAAGGTGATACGGGTTCCGCGAACTGTGCCTTTTGTCATGGCAAGAGGGGCAATGGCAAGGGGCCGCTTTCCGGCCAATTCGATCCACCACCGCGCAATTTTGCCTGTGCACAGACAGTGAATGGCGTGCCCGATGGTCAGCTATTCTGGATTATTCGTTTCGGCTCGCCCGGCACCGGTATGCCGCCACATCCCTCGCTCAAGGAAGACGAGGTTTGGCAAATGGTGTCGTATCTGCGGCAACTCGCGAAGTAGGCTACGCGCAGATCCGATTTCGGCCGCGTTCAACGTCCGTATCTTGCCGCAGCATCTCGTCGCGCGCGTGCCGATTGTTCTTCGTAATCACGCTGCTGAAGGTAGCGTTTCTGACGCTCGACATCCGCCCGCGCGCGCCGCAGATTGCTCTCGTCTTCATAGCGTTGATTGCGATCCGAAATATTTTGCCGCGCCTGATCGTATTGCATGATCTGGCTCTGTAGCGCCGCCTGCCCTGGCGGCACATAGCGGTCGTCGGCCACGAATTGCTTGTTGTTGACCTCGTCCTGGCGGATCGCCATCGCCTGTTGTCGCTGCGCGTCTTCGGCCTCTTTCAGCGTGCGAATCTCGTCGGCGAGGCGTTG
>JANPBQ010000277.1:0-11117 GCA_031430555.1 Betaproteobacteria bacterium | reverse complement strand
GAATTTCCCTACGAGACCGTCGATGCGCAGCCGCTATTCAGCCTGGAAAAGAGCGATTGCGTGGTGTTCGCCGAGCACACCTATGCGATGGCGCTGTCGCAATCGTGGGCGGAGTTTTTCTGGATGTTGCAACGCATCCGCTATCGCGACGGGGTGATCGGCGTCACCACTCGCAACCACTACACCGAGACGGATTGGAATCGTGAGAATCGTTGGCTGGTGCGCGACATCACCACCGAGCTTGGCGGCGCGCGCACGGCGATGTATGACCTCACGGTCGATCGCGCGCGTTTTTTCAAGACCCGCTATCAATTGGATCAACCCGTGCCGGTGGAAAAAACGACCGAGACCTTTCTCGCCAAAAATCTGGTCGCGGACATCGCCGGGCAATTGCGTCAGGGCGATCTGGTCAATATCGTTTCAACGCGCAACGGCGGGCATTGGGTCTCGCACGTGGGCCTGGTGGTGATCGGGCCGTATGGCGCGCGGCACATTCTGCATTCAGCCGAGCCGGCCGTGCGCGAAGAAACCTTCGACGCATTCATCGCGCGCGCGGAGGAGCGCGAAGCCCGCAATGCCGCCGCCGGCAAGCCCGGGCAGGTGTTGGCCGGGTTCAAATTCCTGCGCCTGATCGATCATCCCGACGTGCCGCCGATGGCGCCGCAGCCGCGCCCGCGCGGGCGCTGACGTGGGTGTGGCTTTGCGTCAGGGTGCGCGCACGCAGTCGTAGGTGAGGGCAATCTCTGGTTCGAGATCGACGACGTCGAAATTGCTGACGCCAATGGTATTGAACGTCTGCGCGACGATGTTGACATTAGCGTCCAACCACTTTGCGGTCGATAGCCGGTCATCTGCGAACGTAAGCGCAATGTTGCCGCCATCGGAGAGGATCATTCCGTATTTTTTCATTGCACGCAAAATTACCTTGGCACCGGTGCTATACGGCGTTTCATTGAATGTGGACTTCAAACGCAAGCGCACGCCGTAGGGCGGCGCATCAGGAAGGCCGCTCGATGGCCCACCGGCATGCGTCGCGGGGTGGACATACACGCTCGCTTTCATGTATGAGTTGGGCAATATGAATCGCAACGCGTGCGGCACTTCACCGGCGGCGACCTCATCCGCCGTGGGCGTCAGCGCCGCTATCGGCAGCCCTGCCGCGTCGGCCGAGGTGCATTGTTCGCCGCGCAATTCTGGGCCGTATTGCTTGGTGAGATCCCACACAAATCCCCCCAATGCGATGAAGTTCGCGCCAGACGTTGTCGCGTTGTACAACTCGTACAATTTTTTCTCGCTACGTTCGACAACGAGAATATGACAATCTTCGCCTGCCGTGTTGCAGGCATAGCCCGGGTTGCCTTCCGCGTAGCCATTGACCGGTGCGGGCATTAGGAACGGGACGCTTTCGCTATCGGGTAAGTAGTAATTTGGTGCCCCAAAAACGTTTCGTCGCGGTGTCATGCTGTCCGCATCCAATATGGCAATTGAAAAATCGATTTGCAACTTGTTGCCGTTACCCCATCCACCGTAGACGTTTTGCAAAGTGCTGATGATCGCCGCCGATCGAGATGAAACCGGCAACGCCGAAACATCCTTGTTCCATCCATGTAATTTTTCAAACAGCCCCGGCAGCACCGCCGAGTTGACGGTGATCCCCGTCTGCGACCCTGTGATGCCCGCGCTGACGGTATCGGTCGCGGTCACGCTCCTCGTGCCGACGGTATTCAATGTCACCGGAAACGTACGCACGCCGGCATCGCCACCGGTGAATGTGTAGTCGGCGGGGAGCACCGCGCCGGCATCGCTGGTGAAATGCACGGTGCCGACATAACCCGTGGCGACGTTTCCGCCTGCATCCCGCGCGGTGACGGTCACCGTTCCGGCGCTACCCGCAATGCGCGGAGAGGTGATACCTGACACGGTCAATGTCGTCGCGGCACCTGGGTTCACAGTGATGGTGACATCCGACGATGCGCTTCGATGACTGTCGTTGGCCGTGAAGCGCAGCACATATACACCAGCGGTGGTGAAGCTCGCGGTGGTGTTCGTCGCCGTCGCGTTGCCGAATGCCATCGTCGCCGGGCCGCTGAAACGCGTCCACGACAACGCGAGCGCCCCCGGCGGATTCGGCAGGCCGTCATCACTCGCAGTGGCCGCAAGATTGGCGATCGCAGGAATGGTGATGATCTGGTTTGCACCTGCATTCGCCGTTGGCGGCAGGTTGAACGGCGGCAAGATCGAACCGCTGGTACGCGATTTGACGGCGGCAATATCGGCCGCCGTGATGAGGCCTGAAGTGTTCAGATCAAAATGAAACGTGGTGTTGGCGGCAGACTGCCCGGCGCGCGCTTTGACGCTACTCACATCCTGCGCCGTCACGCTGCCCGATTGGTTGACATCGCCGATCTGGAACCCGACCGTGGCGGAGACATTTAAGCCCACGCCATCGACGTTGTTCAATGAAATCAGCAGGCGCTTGTTGTTGCCCAGCGTTGGAAAGGTGACGACCACTTCGTTGTTCAAGGTCGCGGAAACGGCGGCGGTAGCACCCGGTACGTTGGCGAAAACTTCATCGATGACGGTCAGCGTACCGGGCGTGGCGACCGGGCCGTCGAAAAGAAATACGATGCGGTGGCTGGCACCGATCGCGCGCGATTCGATGCTCGCTTTTCCTGATGGCGGATTGGTGTCGATGTTGAGCGGAAACTCACCGGTCGCGAGTGCATGGGTTTTTCGCGATTGCACGCCGGTGAGGGAAAGCGCATTGGCGGTAATTGCCGTGAAAAAAAGGCAAAGTGCCAAGCAGCCGTGGATGAATCTCGGCAGCAAAGTGTCGGCGAATTTTGTCGCAGTAGAGCAGAACATTGAAATCCTCTCATTCGCATATTCCCGGTGCCCACTGCCGCCATCGACGCAAAGCGGGCCCATCGGGCGACGAGATGCAGGACAGGACATATCAGTGTAGCAAGTTCGCCGGGAATCGGATTTTTCTTAAGCTCGAAAGGATGCGCGAGAATCAAGCCGATTCGCGCATCGCGGCGCGAATTATCGGACGCCGCCAAACATCTCATGCCAGCGCGCCTTGACCGCCATTTTCAACGTGCGCGCCGCCGCGCGGATGCGCTGGTACGCGGGCAGCGCGCGGACATAGGCATAGAGCCGATCTTTCCATCCGGTGATCGCGAAATAGGCGCGGCGGAACCAGCCAATGGTCAGCAGCGCCGGTTTGGTCAGCGAAAAAATTCGCGCGAGAAACGCGGTGCCGACGATTTTTGCAATTACGAACACCACGAGGCCGTAAGCCCCGTGCCCGTGCGCGATCAGCCAGACGGCAGCGAATTTGAACGGCAGCAGTATCGCGCCGGGGATGACAAACGCGATGAGTGCGGCATACGGCGGCAATCGCGAAATCTGCGCCTCCGCCCAGCGTATGGGCGGCAGTCTTCCCAGCCACGCCATGAAGGCGAGCATTTCGTCCCACACCCACTCTTCCAAAAAAATCCATAGTGCGAGCGGGATCGTGAGTAGTGTTCGCAGCAAGCGTCGCGGCCACGGCGCAGTGGTGTCTGCCTTCCGTGCGGGTGACGAAGGCGGTGGGGAGCGCTCGTCGGGTGCGGTCATGGTGCGGCAACGCGGGAGTCACGATCAGTCAGCAATGGCGAAACTCCAGCACTGGCGCGGCGTTCAGGGTAAAAGCATCCCGAAAGGCGCACCCAGTGGCGATCTATGTTTAGGGCGCGTCTATTTATCCTGTCATCCTCGCGAACGCGGGGATCCAAGTTTCGTGAACAATTGAATTGCAACGAAAAATGGATCCGCGCGTTCGCGAGGATGACGGGATTTTGGGAGTACATAGAAGTACGCTCTGCTGAACGTGTTTTCACAATGGCGTTGTGCGCGTGCCGTATCAGGAAGCGGCCAATCTTGCCGACAGGATATCCAGCCGCGCTTCAAGCCGCGCGAGTTCATCGCGCAGTATTTCGTTGTCGCGCGAAAATGATTCGAGATCCGTCGATGTGATGAAGGCGCGCTTTTCTTCGGTGAGATATTCCGCCACATTTTCCGTGAAGCGGAGCCCCGCATCCCGCCGCCAGGCGCGTGCTTGTTTGGCGGTATCGACGATGCGGTGTGCGGCGATATCGCCCATTAATTTGCTCAAATCTTCCTCGATATCCCACTCGACTTCGCGCGCGAGGGTGGACAAGAGGGCGACGAATTCGCTGTCGCCCGTGAACACCACTTCGCGGAATGCGGATTCATCTTTTTGTGCGAGTCGCGGTAGCAAGGCCAGTGCGACGTGAAACGATGCGTCGATCGGGGCGTTGCACCCTTCGCCGACGATCTCAACGCCGCCTTCCGTGGCAACGCGCACCCGGCACGCGAGCGGCCCGACCTGTGCATCGATGATCTTGCCGGCATGTGCCGAGAGTTGATCGCGTGCAAGCGGGTAATCCGCCAGCACGCGGTTAATTAATTTGACGGCAACCGAATCAAGCGCAGCACCCACGATCGCCACGCCGAAGGCGCGTTACTCGACTTGTTGAATACCGGCGAGCAACCAGCTCGACTTCGCATCGCCGAGATCCTTGGTGACATGCCAGACTTCATCGAGCGATTCAGTCGGGGCATCTTTGCCATCGCGGAACGTGCCGGTGAAGCGCACGCTGGCAATCATGCGTTTGCGCTCGCCTTCGGTGACAACTTCGAGCAGCCTCGCATCCATCGTCAAAATTTCCGTGCGCTGCGGCGCATCACCGCGCTCCTGAATTTGCATCGCGAGTTCGGCGTACATTTCCGGCGTGGTGAAATCGCGGATGTCGTTCAGATCGCGCGCATCGTTGGCCGCTTGCAGGCGGGTGAAGGCGATGCGGCCTTGGCGCAGGAACGGCTCCACTTCAAAATCGGCCGGAATACGCGGCGCAATGGTTGCCGCTTCGATCGTCGCGTTCGAGGCGTTGCCCTCAGCGAGTCGGCTGCCGATTTCCGGTGCGACGACGCCACCCGATGCGGCAGGGGCGGGCGCGGAATACGGGACGTAGGGAGCGGTGGTGTTACCCGAGCCCGCGTTGCCGGCATATTGCATCGCATTGCTGCCGGCGGCGGCATTGGCAGCGGCCTTGCGCTGCGCCAGCATCCGCCAAATCATGAACGCGCCGAAGGCAAGCCCCGCGAACAACAGGATGTCGAACATTTTGAGGCCGGCAAATCCGCCGCCCATGAAGAGCGAGGCGAGCAGGCCGCCTGCGGCGAGGCCCGCCAAGGGGCCTAGCCATTTGCTCATGCCGGACGGCGCGGGTGCGGCGGCAGCCGGCGCAGCGGCGGGTGCCGCCGCTTTGGCGGGGGCGGTGGGCGTCGATGGCGGCGTCGCAGTGTTTTGCTGCGCGGAATCGCGCTTCATGCCGACCGACTTCTTGCCACCCAAGGGGCGCGCGTCGGCGTCGGCGATTAGAAAAGCGGACGTGATCGCAATCAGGATGCTGGCGGTGATGTATTTCATGATGACCTCAACTTTCAGAAACGAATGACGGAAGATCCGGGTGCAGCGAATGGGTGACTGTGTCGCACTATATGGAATTGCAATGATATGGGGACGAAAGCGTGATTGTCCATCCCCCTTTGCGACGCGTTATTTGCCAACCTTGTACGAGTAGGTCAATTCAACATCCGCATCGGTGCGATTTTCCCACATGAAACAGTGTTTCTCTCGAGCGCGGGATTCATACAGGCCCGCCTCACCGGTGGTGCGGTCGAGTTTGACCGGGTAATAGACGGAGTCGCCTTTGTTGTAGTGCAAATTGAAATTTATTTTCGCCGAAGACTCGAAGCGGTATTCGAGGTTTTGACCGGTATTGAGCATTACGCATTTCTCAAGCGGTTTGCCGGGTTTGAGGATCACCGGTTTGGGTGGGGGAGGAGCGGTCTTTTGCGCGAAAACCGATGCACCCAGACAGAGTGAAACTAGCCCCGCCATTGCGATCAGACGTTTCATAGTTTGATTCCCTTATGCACCGCCACCACCCCGGCGGTGAGATTGAAATATTCGACGCGGGATAATCCCGCCGTCTCCATCATGCTTTTCAGCGTGTCCTGATTCGGGTGCATGCGGATTGATTCGGCCAAATAGCGGTAACTCGCTTCATCCTTGGCGATGAATTTGCCGAGCAACGGCAGCAGGCTGAACGAATAGGCATCATAGGCTTTGCGCAGCGAATCATGAACCTGCGAAAACTCCAGCACCAGCAAACGACCGCCGGGTTTGAGTACCCGCGCCATTTCGGCGAGGGCCCGATCCTTGTGCGTCATGTTTCTGAGCCCGAAAGCGACGCTGACCAAATGGAATGACTCGTCGGCGAACGGCAACTTCTCGGCATCGCACTGCGCGAGGGGTAAGGTCAAGCCCGCGTTTAGCAGGCGATCGCGGCCGACTTTCAACATCGCTTCGTTGATGTCGGTCTGCCAAACCTGCCCTTTCGGCCCCGCTGCCTTCGCGAACGCGAGCGCCAGATCGCCGGAGCCGGACGCCACATCCAGCACGCGTTCACCGGCCCGCACATTGGCGAGATCGACCGTAAAACTTTTCCACAAACGGTGCATGCCGCCGGACATCAAATCGTTCATCAAGTCGTATGAGGGGGCCACTGACTTGAACACTTCGCGCACGCGATGCGTCTTGTCGGCCTCGGAAATATCCTGAAAGCCGAAATGGGTGGTGTGGTTTTCCTTGGCGCTGCCGGCGGCGGAAGGATTTTCTTGCGTCTGGCTCATGCCTGTGTCCCGGGTCGGCGTTCTTCGTAAGCGGTCACGGCGGCGACTTTCCAATGGCCGTCGCGTTTGGCGAGCGAGTAGGCGGTGTTGAATTGTTGCGGCGATTGATCTTTGCGCGTGATCGTCCATGCCAAATCGACCACGCAGAACTGATCGCCCAGTGTCAGGCAGTTGCGCTCGGCGAAGTCGGTGCGCACAAATGCGTCTTTTTCATAGTGTGCGCAAAGCGCGAGGTTGTTGGCATCGAGCGCCGCCGCATCGAGGTAGACGCTATTGCCGCCGCTGTCGACAATCATCGCCGGGCAATCGTAATGTGCCGACACGGCGCGGCCATCAAGCCGGTTGAAGGCATTTCGGTAACTATCGAAAAAGGCGTGGATGTCGGCGGGCATGGCAGGGGAGGTGGGTGGTAATTTACTTACTCGCGCGTGGCGGCGGCGTTCGCCATGCGCGCGAGATAGGTTTTCCAGTAGTCATCGTGCTTCACGCCCAAATCGTGGAAATAGTCCCACGAATATATTCCCGTATCGTGACCGTCTGAAAACACCAGTTTGACCGCATAGGAGCCGACCGGTTCGATCGCGGAAATATCGACGTTCTTCTTGCCAATTTGCAACACTTCCTGCCCGGGGCCGTGGCCGCGCACTTCGGCCGATGGCGAATGCACGCGCAAGAATTCGCAACTGAACGTGAACTGCTTGCCGTCATCGAACGCAACTTCCAGCTGCCGCGATTTCTGGTGCAGTTTGAGTTCGGTCGGACGGGGAGATTGCGGGGTCAGGCCTGCCATGTTGGTGTCGGGCGTCTTGCGTAGTGGTGAAGCGGTATTTTACTCCCGCGATTCGCGCGTCGCGTGGCGCATTTTGAACGGGCCACCGCTGGCAGTTGGGTGGAGGCCGCACCGAGGCGCACCCAGACCATCGGCTAGAATGACGCTATCGCTTTCTGGTTGTCGATCATGATCGGTTTACTTATTGTCGCCCACGGCACGTTGGGCGAGAGCCTGGTTCACTGCGCGAGTCACGTCATGGGCAAGCGCCCGCTGTATTTGCGCCAGCTCGGCGTCACCATTCATGACGAACCCGACGCGATTCTGCCGCAGGGGCGCGATCTGGTGCGCTTTCTCGATCAGGGCGACGGGGTGCTGATCCTCACCGATATTTTCGGCGCAACCCCTTCCAACATCGCCTGCAAATTGCTGGAACCGGGCCGCGTGCAAGGTGTTTCGGGCGTCAATTTGCCGATGCTGATCAAAGCGCTGTCTTACCGGGAGCAGCCGATGGAAGTGCTGATCGAAAAAGCGTTGGCCGGTGCCAACGAAGGCATCGTCCGCATGCCGAGCGGCGCGGGAATGTCACCATGCTGAAACGCGAGATCGAGATCATCAACAAGCTCGGTTTGCACGCGCGCGCGTCGGCCAGGCTCACACAAACCGCCGGTCTATTTACAAGCGAAGTATTCGTCGCTAAAGCCGGCCGCCGGGTGAACGCGAAATCGATCATGGGCGTGATGATGCTCGCGGCAGGCAAGGGTACCAAGATCGAACTGGAGGTCACCGGCGAGGACGAGGCTGAGGCGATGGATGCGGTGGCGGCGCTGATCAACGACAAGTTTGGCGAAGGCGAGTAGCGGTGGCGAGAAACTCAAACTCTAGCACTGGTGCGGCGTTTCAGGCATTATTGCCCGGAGACGCCCGTGGATGCTTGACTTTAGCCATTTGCGGCTGCGTGCGGAAGGCGTCCGCATGAGCTTCACGCTGCACGGTCTCGGCGTCTCGGGTGGCATCGCCATCGGCCATGCGCATTTGGTCACGAGTGCATCGCTGGAAGTCGATCACTACCAGATTCCGGAAGAATTCATCGCGCGCGAAGTGAAGCGTTTCGCGGCGGCGGTGAAACAGGTGCGTATCGATCTCGATTGGCTCGAAAACGACATCAACACCGCGCACAAGGGTGACGCGAGCGCCGACATGGCCGCGTTCATCACGGTGCATCGAATGATTCTGGAAGATCCTTCATTTAGCGAGGTGCCGCGCGAGATCATCAAACGCGAATCCTGCAACGCCGAATGGGCCTTGAAACTGCAGCTTGATGAATTGCTCGCTCATTTTGCCGATGTGCAGGACGAATATCTGCGCGAACGCAAGACCGATGTCCGGCAAGTCGCCGAGCGCGTCATCGCGGCGTTGTCGGGCCAGGAAAGTGCCGTGCCGGAGAAATTGCGCGAGCGCGCCGAAGACACGATTTTGGTCGCGCGCGATCTCTCGCCGGCCGATGTGATTTTGTTCAAGGATCACAAAGTCGCTGCGTTTGTGACCGATGTCGGCGGTGCCACGTCTCACACCGCGATCTTGGCGAGGAGCCTCGCGATTCCCGCAATCGTCGCGCTCCATACGTCGCGCGAATTGCTGCGTGAAGACGAACTGGTGGTGGTCGATGGCACGCAAGGCGTGGTGATTGTCGATCCAGATGAAACGGTGTTGGCTGAATACCGGCTGAAACAACATCAATGGAAACTCGAGCGGCAAAAGCTTTCGCGCATCAAACTCGCCGCCGCCGAGACACTCGACGGCGAACATATCGAGCTGCACGCGAATATCGAATTGCCCAGCGATCTGGATGCGGTGAAACATTCCGGTGCGACCGGCGTGGGACTGTTCCGCAGCGAATTCCTGTTCATGAACCGGAAGGATTTGCCGACGGAAGACGAGCAATACGAGGCCTATCGCGCCGTCGCTGAAGGATTGAAAGGCAAGCCGGTGGTGATCCGCACGCTCGATATCGGTGCCGACAAATCGTTGAGCAGCCCCGATCACGGGCCTTCGCATTCCGCGCTGGGTTTGCGCGCGATCCGTTATTGCCTCGCCGAGCCGCCGATCTTCAATACGCAATTGCGCGCGATCCTGCGTGCGTCGCGGCACGGCGATGTGCGCATCCTGATTCCGATGCTGGCGGGCCACAACGAAATCCGCCAAACGCTGGTCGCGATCGCGCGCGCCAAGGAGCAACTGAAAGACGAAGGTCGCAAGTTCAACGACAAGATTCAGGTGGGCGGCATGATCGAGGTGCCGGCGGCCGCGATTGCGTTGCCGATGTTTTTGCGGCAACTGGATTTTCTCTCGATCGGCACGAACGATTTGATCCAATACACGCTCGCCATCGATCGCACCGACGACAGCGTCGCGCATCTGTACGATTCGCTGCATCCGGCGGTGCTGTATTTGGTCTCGAACGTAATTCGGCAAGCCAATGCGGCGGGGGTGCCCGTCGCGGTATGCGGCGAGATGGCGGGCGACGTAAATATGACGCGTCTGTTGCTGGGCTTCGGACTGCGGCATTTCTCGATGCATCCCGCCAATGTGTTGACGGTAAAACAACGCGTGCTGATGTCGAACGTCGCCGCGATCGAGCCGGCGGTGGCACGCATCCTGAAAGCGGATGACCCGGACAAACTGCGAGCGATGGTCGAGAAAATGAACGCTTGAGTTTGCACCGGGTCTCACTCCTGAATTGATCGTCGTTGTGCGATAATTTTTTCTCTTTCCATCTCCGGTCAATCATGCTCGCCGAAATCAAAGACGTCACGCAGTACGAATCCGGCAAACACCGCCGCTGGTTTCAGGATGACTTTTTCGATTTGTACACGTGGGAAACCTATAGTGGCGACATGCTCGGCTTCCAGCTTTGCTACGCGAAATTGGGCAAAGAGCGCGCGCTGAGATGGTCGAAGGAATCGGGTTACCGGCACGAAGGCGTGGACGCGCCGGAGGAAAAACCCGGTCGCGCGATGAGCGCCATGTTTGTCGCTGACGGCGTGTTCGACCCGACCGGCATTGCCTCGAAATTTGAAGGCGCGTCGATCGAAATGCCCGCGCGCATCAAAGATTTCGTGCTCGACAAGATTCGCGGCTACGCGCAGCAGCAATAGGCAAAACCCCAGCATTGGCGGGCTTTTCGGGGCGAAAACGCGGTCTAAACATCAAATGCCGACAGGCGGTGGGCAGTCAAATGCTACCTCAAAAGGAGTCCAATAGCCGAGCGCCTTTCGTGGCGTGTGGTTGTGTTTGTGGGCGATGCGTTGGAGTTTGGCGACGCTGACGTTGTCGACACTGATGCCTTTTGGCAAGTCCAAGCGAAGCCGGCCGATCTGGTTTTCATTGGTGCCCCGCTGGTTCGGCGCATGGGGGTCGCAGACATAAACCTTGCCCGGCATATAGTCGTTCAATGCGGTGAACTCCCAGCCGCGATCGCTGGTGACGCTCAGAAAGGGCAAGCCGCAGGCGGCCAGAGCGCGCCTGAGCTGTCGTGCAACCGATTTGGCGCTCAGATGCCTGACGCGCAGCAAAAGCGTAT
>JANPBQ010000276.1:0-6228 GCA_031430555.1 Betaproteobacteria bacterium | reverse complement strand
TGCCGCTCGGCGGCTACGTGAAAATGGCCGATGAGCGTGATGAGTCGGTGGATGCGAAAGACCGCACCCGGGCATTCAACAACAAAAGCGTGTGGCAGCGTATCTTCATCGTTGCGGCGGGGCCGATCGCGAACTTTTTGCTTGCTGCGTTTTTGTACTGGGCGTTGTTTGTCACGGGTGTGCCCGGCAACAAGCCTCTGCTCGCGACACCGCCCGCCAATTCTCCCGCCGCCGCCGCCGGCTTCACCGAACGCGAAATGATCACGCGAGTGGGCGATCATGCCACCCGCACCTGGGGTGATGCACGCCTTGCATTGCTGAGCGAAGCCGTGAATCGCGGGATTGTCGATATTGAAGTCGTGGATGGCCGAATTAGCGCGGCGGAGAACAGCCCAAAATACACGCGACGCCTCAGCATGGAATCGATCACGTCCGATGATCTCGACCGCGATTTCCTGGCGAAGATTGGCTTGACGCCGTACCGTCTCAAGATCGATCCGGTGCTCGATGAAGTCGTATCCGGCGGCGTTGCCGACCGTGCGGGTATGAAACGCGGCGACCGTGTCATCGCGGTCGCCGGCAAACCGGTCACGCGTTGGGAGAGTTTTGTCGAGGCGATATTCGCGAATCCCGAAAAGCCGGTCGCGGTGACGATTTCTCGTGGCGGACGTGAAATCGAGTTGTCGGTCACGCCCGACCGGGTGACCGAGGGCGGGCGCACGTTTGGCCGAATCGGCGTGAAGCCGCAAATCGATACCGCCGAAGTCGAAAAACTGCGTGTCATGGTGCGCCATGGGCCGCTGGACGCCATGCCGCTGGCCGCCGCAAAGGTGTGGGATATGTCGGTTTTCAGCCTGAAAATGATGGGCCGGATGCTGGTTGGCGACATTTCCTGGAAAAATCTCTCAGGCCCGATCACCATCGCCGATTACGCCGGCCAATCGGCCATGCTGGGCTGGATACCCTATGTGAGCTTTCTGGCCCTGATCAGCATCTCGCTTGGCGTACTGAATCTACTGCCCGTGCCCGTCTTGGACGGGGGACAGTTGATGTATTATATGGCCGAGATTCTCAAGGGTAGTCCCGTTTCGGATCGGACCATGCAAATCGGCCAGCAGGTCGGCTTGACCCTGCTGTTGGGCTTGACCGCCTTCGCCCTCTACAACGATATTCACCGTCTCCTTACCGGTTAAATCCCTGATGCCCCAATCGTTTCGCAACAACAAAAAAGCGCCAAGAATTTCGCGACTGCTTGCCGGATTATCCGCAACGTTCTTCACCGCCCTGACGTCTCTGGCGGCGCTCGCCATTCAGCCCTTCACCATCCGCGACATCCGCGTCGAAGGCGTGCAGCGCACCGAGGCGGGTACCGTGTTCAGCTATTTGCCGGTGAAAGTCGGCGAGCAAATGAACGACGACAAGGCCGCATCGGCCTTGAAGGCCTTGTACGCGACCGGGTTCTACACCGACGTGCGGCTCGAAGTCGAAAACGACGTGCTCATCGTGTTCGTCGTCGAGCGGCCCTCCATTTCGCAGATCGAGATTGTCGGCGCGAAAGAGTTCACCAAGGAAAACCTGAAAGACGGCCTGAAACAGGTCGGCATTTCGGAAGCGAAAATTTTCGACCGCTCGGTGCTGGATCGCGCCGAAAAAGAAATCAAGCGCCAATATACGAGCCGAGGATTTTATTCCGCGAAAGTCACCACCACGGCAACACCGCTGGAGCGCAACCGCGTTTCGCTCACGTTCACGATCGAAGAGGGTGAAGTCTCCAAGATCGTCGACATCAATATCATTGGCGCGAGCGCGTTTTCGGAAAGCACCTTGCTGAAAGAATTCGAGCTTACGACCGGCGGCTGGTTTACCTGGTTCACCAAGGAAGACCAGTATTCAAAACAAAAACTCTCGGGCGATCTCGAAAAGTTGCGTTCCTACTACCTGAACCGCGGCTATCTTGAATTCAATATCGATTCCACGCAGGTCTCGATTACGCCCGACAAGGAAAAAATCTACATCACGCTTGCGATCACTGAGGGCCCGGTGTACAAGTTGGGCGATATCAAATTCTCGGGTGAACTGAAAATTCCGGAAGCGGAAATGCGCGCGTTGCTGTTGTTCAAGCCGGGCGAGACTTTTTCACGCCAGAAGATTGTCGATTCGGTCAAAGCCATCAGTGATCGCCTCGCCAACGATGGCTATTCTTTCGCCAACATCAATCCGGTGCCCGATCCCGACCGCAGCAAACAAATTGCGTCGTTCACGATGTTTGTCGATCCGGGCCGGCGCGTGTATGTGCGGCGCATCAACGTGCAAGGCAACTCGCGCACCCGCGATGAAGTCGTGCGACGCGAACTGCGGCAACTTGAAGCGGGCTGGTATTCGATCGACAAAATCAATCGCTCGAAGGAGCGATTGGAACGCACCGGATTTTTTGAAGACATCAACGTCGAAACCCCGACCGTGCCCGGTACCGCCGACCAGGTCGATCTCAACGTGACCGTCAAGGAACGCAATACCGGCAGCCTGCAGTTCGGCGTGGGTTATTCAAGCGCGGACAAGCTGACCGTGTCGGCATCGGTGTCGCAGGCCAATATTTTCGGCAGCGGCAATCAGCTTTCGTTTCGCATCAATAGCGGAACGGTGAGCAAGGTCTATGAGGTTTCGTACCTGAACCCGTACTGGACGGCCGACGGCATCTCGCGCGGCTTCGACGTGTACCGCCGCGATCTCAATACCGCTTCGTTGACGACGGGCGAATACCAATCCAAATCGACCGGTATCGGTGTGCGTTACGGTGTGCCGGTGACCGAATATGACTCGATCAATTTCGGTGTCGGCTATGAACGCAACGATCTCACGCTCGATGCGGCCAGCCCGCCGCGCTATCTCGATTACGTGAATACATTCGGCTCGCGCAGCAACACCATCCGCGGATCACTCGGCTTTGGCCGCGATACCCGCGACAGCATTTATTTCCCGAGCCGCGGCTACGTGCTGGAAGCGGGTGCCGAAATCGGCCTGCCCGGCGGCGACATCAAGTACTACCGCGTGCAAACCAAGGCGCAATGGCTGAAGCCGGTCTGGGGACCGATCGTTTTGAGCGCCAATGCCGAATTCGGCATTGCCAACGGCTACTCCGGCAAGCCGCTGCCGTTTTTCAAGAATTTCTACGCCGGCGGTGTGGATTCGGTACGCGGCTTTGAGCAGAGCTCGCTCGGCCCGCGCGATGCCAACGGCGATTTCATCGGCGGCAACCGACGCCTGGTGGGGAATCTTGAATTGCTGTTTCCGATGCCTGGCGTAAAATCCGATAAGTCGGTACGGCTGTCCACCTTCATCGACATTGGCAATGTATTCGGCGTGAACGAGAAACTTCGTTTCAATGATTTGCGCAGCTCGGCGGGCTTCGCGGTGAGTTGGTTTTCGCCGGTCGGCCCGTTGAAGTTCAGCCTTGCCAAACCGTTGAAGCAGAAGCCGGAAGATAAAGTGGAACGCTTTCAGTTCCTGTTGGGTCGGGTGTTCTAATTTTCGCGGGCCGGTGTCGGACGCGATCGAAGTTGAAAAGGTGATGTCATGAAAACGCACGCGCAGCGGCTGGTTTCGATGGTGATGATGTCGGCGATTGGGCTGGTGGCGAGCGTCGGCGCGAGTGCCGCGGAACTTAAAATCGGATTCGTCAATCAAGAACGCATTCTCCGCGAATCGTCGCCCGCCAAGCGCGCGCAGGACAAACTCGACAAGGAATTCGCGCCACGCCGCTCGGAGCTCGACCGCATGGAAAAGCAGGGGCGCGAGCTGGAGGCGGCGCTTCAAAAAGAATCCGTCACGCTGCCCGAGGCCGACCGAGTCGCCAAGGAACGCCAATTGGCGCAGCTCGCGCGCGATGTGCAGCGCATGCAGCGCGAATTTCGCGAAGACGTGAATCTGCGCCGCAATGAGGAGCTCGCCTCGCTGCAAGAGCGCGCCAACAAAGTTATCAGTGGCATCGCCGAAAAAGAAAAATTCGACCTGATATTTCAGGAAGCCGTGTACGCCAGTTCAAAAATCGACATCACCGATAAAGTGATCAAGGCGTTGGCCGACAAGTAGGCGAATTTTCCGCGCTGCATTGGGACGCACGTCGCCGTCTACATACCTGCGTCGGTACGTCGGCAAACCGGCGCGCTCCCCGATGGCGCTGCGGCATATTAATTCCCAAACGCCGGTGCGATTATTCCAATCCGCCCGCCGCATGCGAAAATGTCGCCATGTATCTGCGCGATCTTCAGAAAAAATTGGGTGGTGAGGTCATCGGCGAAGTGACAGTCGCGTTGTCCGGCGTCGGCACAATCGCGTCGGCCGGGGTCACACAGATCACGTTTCTCACCAACCCGCGCTATCGCGCCGAATTGGCGGCGACGCGTGCAGGTGCCGTCATTGTCGGCTCCAGCGATCGCGATGCGACATCGTTGCCGCGCATCGTCGCCGCCAATCCCTACGCTTATTTTGCGCGTGTCGCGCAATTGTTCAATCCGGCCCCCGCGCATCAGGCGGGCATTCATTCGAGCGCGGTCATTCACCCCGGCGCGCACATTGCCGCCGGTGCCGCCATCGCGGAATTTGTCTCCATCGGTGCGAACGCGGTAATCGGCGAGGGCGTCTCGATCGGTGCAGGAACGGTGATCGACGAGGGTGTGTCGATTGGCGCTGGAACGAGAATTGCGGCGCACGTTACCGTTTATGCACATTGCGCGATTGGCGCGCGTGCGATCGTGCATTCCGGCGTGGTGATCGGCGCTGATGGATTCGGCTTTGCGCCGGATTTTTCCGCCGATGCGGGAAGCTGGGTGAAGATTCCACAAACCGGTCGCGTGCTGATCGGTGACGATTGCGAAATCGGTGCCAATACGACTATTGATCGCGGCGCAATCGATGACACCGTCATCGGCAATGACGTGAAACTCGACAACCAGATACAGATCGGTCACAACTGCACCATCGGCGATAACACCATCATTTCCGGCTGCGTGGGCATCGCCGGCAGCGCCAAAATCGGTCGGCGCGTCATGATCGGCGGCGCGGCGGGCATTCTCGGCCATCTGGAAATTTGCGATGGCGCGGTGATTTCGGCGATGTCGCTGGTCACCAAATCGATCTCCGAACCCGGCACCTACACAGGGTCGATGCCGCTGATGAAACATGCGGATTGGCTCAAGAACGCGGCGCATTTGCGCAGGCTAGACACGATGTCCGCCGCGATAAAAATCAAAGGAGGCTCTTGATGAACACAGTCGATCCCCACATCGCCGCTGCACCCGCATCCACCATGGGCGGCATGGATATCGCGGAGATCATGAACTATCTTTCGCACCGCTATCCATTCCTGTTGGTCGATCGCGTACTGGAACTCGAGCCGATGAAGCGTATCAAGGCGCTCAAAAATGTGACGATCAACGAGCCATTTTTCCCCGGCCATTTCCCGCACCATCCGGTGATGCCGGGTGTGCTGGTGATCGAGGCGCTGGCACAGGCCTCCGGACTCTTGTCGCTGAAATCGGCCGGACAAGTGCGGGACGGCAAAGCAGTTTTCTACTTTGTCGGCATCGACGGCGCGAGATTCAAACGGCCGATCGTACCGGGCGACACCGTCATTCTCGAGTCCGAATTGTTGCTGGAGCGGCGCGGCCTTATCCGCTATGGCGTGAAGGCGAGCGTCGAAGGCAAGCTCGCCTGCGAAGCGACCCTGCTGTGCACGCAGCGCAGCCTTGCCTAGAAAATGAGCATTCATCCCACCGCGATCATCGACCCGCGCGCGAAGCTTGGCGCGAACGTGTCGGTGGGGGCGTACAGTGTCATCGACGGCGACGTGGAAATCGGCGAGGGAACCACCATCGGCCATCACAACGTCATTACCGGGCATACGCGCATCGGCCGCGATAACCGAATCTTCCATTTCACATCGATCGGCGAAGCCAACCAGGACAAGAAGTACAAAGGCGAGCCAACCCAGTTGGTCATCGGCGATCGCAATACCATCCGCGAATTTTGCAGCCTCAATCGTGGCACCACCCAGGATCGCGGCGTGACCACCATCGGCGACGACAACTGGCTAATGGCCTATGTGCATGTTGCCCACGATTGCACCGTCGGCAGCCGCACCACCATCGCCAATTGCACGCAGTTGGGCGGGCATGTGCAGGTGGGCGATTGGGCGACGCTCGGCGGCTTCACCGGTGTGCATCAATACGT
>JANPBQ010000275.1:0-9139 GCA_031430555.1 Betaproteobacteria bacterium | reverse complement strand
AGCGGCGCAATTCACCTTATGCCAGCCATGACTGCGAGGCGCGGCAAAATATCCCCACCGACTACACGCCGGAGTTGCTTCCACCCTTACCCGTTACCCCGCGTAAGATTTATGTGAAAACTATCTAACCGAACAGTATTGAGACTTGACCCCAAAATCACGGGTGACCCCAAAATCACGGGGCCGAAAAAGTTCCCGGAAATTGTAATCCGTAGGAACGTGGCGGAGGCGAAACCGGCGTGGTTGCGTATCGGTTCGGTGCGGCGGGAAAGTTTGGACGCGCCGGCCAGGTCAAATCTTTGGGGTACATTCCCGAGTCATATGAACATGCATGGCGGGTCGTGTTGCGCGGCGCGTACCCTGAGCCAGGATTTGAGGGCGTCGTCGATGTTGCGTATCGTGAGTGCCGCGATGAATCTCCCATATGTGGTCTTTGATCGCAATGCAATCATTGACACACGCGGGGTCAATCGGCGACCGTTGATTCCCGCAGTCTGTGAAGCATTCGCGAGACCCGCAGCGGGCCTTACGCCACTTTGCGCCGCTCCATCGCACGTTCAGGATCCAGGCTGGGCTCGCGACGGTTAAACAAATCACCGCACAACACCATCGTACGATCATTGAACTCGAACGCGCTGGAGAGAGTCACGGCGTTGGAATGACCGATTGGCGCAGGTCCGGCGATGCCGGCATCGGGAGAGACGTGCACCTGTCCGGGGATCGACACTGCGCGCAAAATCACTTGCTGAAGTTTGTCGAGCGCCCAGTTGGGCTGGTCGGTCGCGACATGCTGGTTGGCGGCGCTTTCGATGATGTCCAGCTCAAGGTGCGAGCCGCGATTCACCACGCCGTTGACGACCGCCGGGCGCACCACGGTGGTGAGGTAAACGCGCGCCACTTGCGGCAATGCCAGAAAATTTGCGGTGGCAATGTCAAAACTGTTTCCGCTCCGCAGGCCTTTCACCGCTTCCTTCAATGAGTCCGCATAGGCGGCCAAATCGACGCGCGCGGAGACCGCGCAGGTTGCGCGAGACAGGGCGCGTTCATCGACCAATTCGGCGAACAGATTATCGCAAAGCGTTTGCGGCATGGCGGCCACTCCCGGCCGCGCCATGTAATAGCCTTGCAGATAATCCGCGCCGGCCTCCAGCGCGGTGAGCGCCTGGCCACGGGTCTCGACGCCTTCGACAACCACCTTTGCGCCGCACTGCTGAATCAAGTTGATCATTTGCGCCAGCACCAGTTTTGCGTGCGCTTCGCGGGTCGCCGAGACGATCACGCTACGATCAATCTTGACAAAATCGGGACGTAGCCGCCAGAGGCGGTCGAAATTCGAATAGCCGACACCGAAGTCATCGATGGCGATCCGGCAGCCGAGCCGGCGATACAACGACACCGCATCGATCAATTGCGCTTCATCGGTGACGCCGGTTTCGAGAATTTCGATCACGATCCTGGCGGGATCGATCGCATATTTCTCAATCATCTGCGCAAATGCGCGCGGGTGGCGCGGATCTTCAATCGCTGCCGCCGGGTAGGCGTTGATGAATATCATCGCGTCGTGCTCGCCCAGATTCTGAAAATTCCGCAGATGCAGCGCGCGGCAGAGCCAATCGAGGTAGAGCTCTTCCTGCATATCGCTGGCGACGGCGAACGCGCTTTCCGGAGCGACTGCTTTGCCGAGCGGATTTTCCGCGCGCAGCAGCCCCTCGTAGGCGACGCAAGTCTGTTGGGCAACATTGAAGATCGGCTGAAAATGTGAACGCAACGTGAGATTGTTAAACGAGCAATGCGCCCATCCCGGGCCGTTCGGAATGCCGATGTTGATTCGTTCGATACCTGCCTGCAACGCCGCTCTTGCGCCGATCGAGGTATCGCTGGAGGTCGTTTTCTGCACCATCGCCTGCATGTCATTCCCTTTGGGAGGTTCAATGGACGCGATTGTCGCGGCGGCAGGTTACGCGTCAACTACCGAAGGGCAAATCAATATTACGAATGAAACAGGCGGCGAGGAGCGCATGGTGGTGCAGCGGATCGATAAAATTCGAACGGTCAGACGGTGCGCCGAAATTGCCCGCCCGCAAACGCGGTCAATGTGAGCAAGCGCTAACGCAACGGTCGTGGCCCGAACCTGAAGCCGAGAACGTTAACGATTGTAACGTCGCGCGGTTATGACGATTGACGATGCAAGGCTTTATCCAGCGCGTGCGCAAGTTCGCTCATCTGATAGGGCTTGCGAAGCACCGTCGTCACGCCGGCCCGTTGCGCGCGCAACTCGAATCCCGGCCCGCCGTATCCAGTGATGATGAGAATCGGCAACGCGGGGCGCAACGCGTGGATGCGCGCGGCCAATTGCGTCCCGCTGAGCCCCGGCATGACCTCGTCGGTCAATACGGCGTCGAAGCGGGCAGGATCGCGTTCAAAGGCGGCAAGCGCTTCTACGCTATCGCCGAAACTCGCCGTCTGGTAGCCGAGCAGCGTCAGGATTTCTTCCGCCAGATCGCGCAACGAAGGTTCGTCGTCGACCAGCAAGACGCGCGCGTCGCGTCCGCGCGGCAGAATTTTCGCCGCGTTCGTGACTTCTATGACTCGGTCGTCCGCCGCGATCAGCGGCAGATAGACGGTGAATGTCGCACCCTCACCCGGCGCACTGGCCACCTCGATGCCGCCGCCATGCGCTTTGGCGATCGACATCGCCAGCGATAAGCCGAGACCGGTGCCACGCCCGGGACTTTTAGTGGTGAAGAAGGGCTCGAACATATGCGCGCGCGTTGTGGCATCGATGCCGACGCCATGGTCCTTGATCGACACGCGCAGATATGCCCCGGCCGGCAATTGCTGCTGGGAGACAGTGCGCGGTGCGCCAAGGATTTCGCGGCCGATATCGATCGACAATTCACCCAAATCAGGCATTGCCTGCAAGCCGTTGACGGCCAAATTCAAGAACAATTGATACAGCTCGGTCGCATTGCCGAACACCGGCATGGGCTCCTCGACCGCTTCGCGGCGAAAAGTGATTTCGTGCGCGTACGAGCCGCGGATCAGCGTCACCATTTCCTCGACGATGTCGAGCGCATTCAACGATTGCGCATGCTCCGGGTTTCGGCGGCTGAATGTCAGAATTTGTGAAATGAGAATGCGGCCACGCTCACCCGCCTTCATGATAGTGTCGAGTTGACGCAGCAGTGCCTCGTCGGGTGCGGCCTTCGCGGCGGCGCGGTTGCGGGCCATTTCGCCGTAGCCGAGGATCGAGGCGAGAATATTGTTGAAGTCATGCGCGATGCCGCCGGCAAGACGGCCGATCGCTTCCATTTTTTGCGCTTGGCGGAGCTCCGCCTCGCGTTGCGCGTGTTCGGCCTCTGTGCGCTTTTGCGTCGTGATGTCTTTGACGAAGCCGATGACACTGCCGCGCCCTCGCCCGGACAATTCCGGATCCGTGTTCGCGTTGGCGTACGCAGAAACTCCCAACAACATCTCGGTGCCGTCCGGGCGAAAGAAACGGTATTCCGCCTTGAACGTTTCCCGCGATCCACCAGCGAGGTGATCGCGGATCGCGGCGAGTTGACCGAGGTCGTCGCGATGGACGTGTGCATTCCATTTTTCGAGTGTATCGACGTCGGCGCTCGACCAGCCGAGTACGCCCTCGACGTCGCCGGCCCAGCTTGCGGTGCCCTCGGGCATTCTGATTTCATAGACCAGCGTATCGCTCGCGGTGATCGCGGCTTCAAAGCGGCGCCGCCAGGCGAAGGCATCATAAATCGCGCTGCGCCGATCCTCGACGAGGGCGCCGGCAAACAGCGTCGAGATCGCGATCACGGCGAGAAAACCCTGCAACTCGAGAACCGCCTGCCGGGTCGGCACGAATCCCGACACGAACGGGCCGAGATAATGCATCGTGAAGTAGATCGCGATCGTCGACGACACGGCCACCGCCATGGTCGCGCCGCGCAACTGAAAGCGCGCGACGGCCCACAACACGAACGGCATGATCAGATACGACAGGGGCGACACCAGTCCGAATGCATCGGGACGCATCGAGAAAATCGCGACGCTCACGAACGCAATGACCAGGAAAGTTGCGAACATTTCGACCGCGCGCCCGCGGGTCATCCGCCACTCCGGCCGCTCGATATTTCTGCTCCAGGCGAGAATCAGCGGTGCGACGATCAGGATGCCGAGCCCGTCTGAGATGAACAAAGCGACGACGTTTTCTTCAAATTCGCCGCGACCCTGCGCCTGAAACACCCACCCCATCAATATCGAGCAAATGCCGTTGGCGACGAGAACCGCCGCCGTGACGTAGGTCGCG
Organism: Betaproteobacteria bacterium; assembly: GCA_031430555.1. Taxonomy (GTDB): domain Bacteria; phylum Pseudomonadota; class Gammaproteobacteria; order Burkholderiales; family Usitatibacteraceae; genus UKL13-2. The sequence goes on along the minus strand of JANPBQ010000275.1, from coordinate 4,830 downwards.
AAACGGTTTATTCCCACCCATTTGCCGCCAAGTTTGGCACGCGCGGCCTCGGTCAGCCATGCGGCAAATCCGAGTTGAAAGGCGTTGATGACACCGCCGAGAATATCGACGTAATACGGTGCCGCCGCATCGAACGAAATCGTAAAATTGGCGAGCAGCACCGCGACAATCTGCGGCCAACGGCAATTGCCGCGGGTCGCAAACCAGAATCCGAGCGCAAACCCGTCCGACAGCCAGAGCGGATAAGCGCCGACGTTCTCGCCGACCAGCAATTGCCCCGCGTAGAACAGCAGCACATACCCCGCACCGGCAAGGGCCGCGAGTGTGATGCTGCGCCGATCGGGCCAACGGGACAAAGAGCGAATTTCCATCAAAGTGATTCTACCGGTGCGACAGGTGCCAGCGGATTTATTCGTGCGGGCAACGATTGTGTCGGCGGGCGGGGCGCGCGCGAATTTTCCGCCGTGTGCCGGCCGGCGAATGTTCTTGTTGTATCCTTTAGCCACTTCCACAAAAAACGCCGCCTCCTTCACGCCATGACGCATCTCCTTGTCGTCGACGACGACGAACTCATTTGCAAATTGATTTCGGAGTACATGACCGAGGCGGGCTTTCGCGTCACCGCCGCTGCGAACGGCCGGGAAATGACGGCGGTGATGAAGACCGAGTCGATCGACTTGATCGTGCTCGATGTGCGCATGCCGGGCGAGGACGGTTTCTCGCTGATCCGCAGTATTCGCCAGACTTCCAATGTGCCGATCATCATGTTGACGGGGCAAGTCCACGAGGTGGATCGGGTGTTGGGCCTCGAACTCGGCGCGGACGACTACTTGGTAAAGCCATTCAGCCCGCGTGAATTGCTCGCGCGCATCCGCGCGGTGCTGCGACGCTACGAGTCGCCCGCCACGGGCGAGGCCGCGAACGTTCGCCGCGATGCGGAACTGCGCGTGTACCGGTTTGCCGGTTGGGAACTTTCCAGCGGCGCACGCAAGCTGGTGTCACCCGCCGGCGAGCGTGTCGAATTGACCAACGGCGAATTCGCGCTCCTGATCAGCTTCCTCAAATCGCCGAAACAGATACTCTCGCGCGATCAACTGCTCGAAGGCAGCCGCTTGCACGACGACATCTTCGATCGATCCATCGATGTGCAGATCCTGCGGCTGCGCCGAAAAATCGAGTCTGACCCCAATGAGCCGAAGCTCATCAAGACCGAACGCGGTGCGGGGTATGTGTTTGATTGCGATGTGGCGGGGTGACGTACTGTCATCTGGAATAGAGACACGAGCATTGGCGCGGCTTTCCGGACATATATTGCCTGAAAGGCGCGCGGGTGCTTGAGTTTGAGTGTGTTGTGCAAGCGCAATGGGGCTGTTCTACGTGTGACCGCCGCCTCCTCACCCGCCTCGAAAAGCGAGGCGACCTCCGCTTCGCTTCAAGTGTGCCCTTGTCCCGAGGGAGGGGCAGCGGTTGCAAAAGACTCAACCGCAGGTACCAAACATCAACTCTCAACCGGCAACCCCATCCCCGCACGCCAGCCACCCGCCTCCATTGCATCAAGCAGCTTTTCCAACCGTAATCGCACCGCTGATTGATGAATCGGCAGCACAATCAGGTCGCCCGCTTGCGACCATTGCAGAAGTTGTCGTGCCGCGTCGGTTTCATCGTTGACCGTTTGAATTTTCGAGCGCGGGTAACCCGCCGCAAGTAAGTTGCTCTGCAACAACGCGGTTACCTCCCCCGGTGCGCGCCCGCGCAACATGCCGGCAATTTCCTTGAGCACGATGAGGTCGGGATCAAATTCTGCGGCCGTGCGTGCGAGTTCGGCGATCGCATGATCGCCGCGGTTACCGGCCTGGCCCAACAGCAATCCAAGTCGTCCTGCTTGCTTGCCTGCGACGCCATCGCCCATTCCGACTTGAAGGGCGCGGCATGCGCCGAGCAATAGTGCGAGACCATCCGGGTTATGCGCGTAATCGATCAACACGGTGATATCCGCGAGTGACCAGCGATTCAGGCGTCCCGGATTGTCGCGCCGCTTCCGACCGAATTCATGCAGCGTGCCCGCGATGATCGTAGGCGATACACCCATCGCGGCGGCCGCCAACACAGCGGCGGCGATATTGCCGAGGTTATAAGTGGCCATGCCGCCGAGCGATAGCGGCATCGCCGAGATAGCGCCCAGCGGCGTGCGTTGTCCCTGATGCGCGAGCCATAGTTGATCGCCGATGCTTCCGCACGTTGACCCGCCAGAGTGTCGATGCGACACTAACGCGGGCGTGGCGTCGTCCTGTGCGAACAGGGCGACACGGCACCGCCGGCCCGCGGCGCGCGCTAGCAACGCTCTGTCATCGGCATTCAGCACCAGCGTGCCATCGCTGCCTAGCGCGCGCGCAACGGTGAATTTCACGTCGGCGAGATCCTCGATGCTGTCGACACCATATTCACCGAAATGATCCGCGCTGATGTTGGTGATGACGGCCACCTCCGCGTGCGCTACCGCCAGGCCGCGCCGCAATAATCCGCCGCGCGCGGTTTCCAACACCGCCGCCGCGACGCGCGAATCGCGCAGCACCACGCGCGCACCAGCGGGTCCGGAGAAATCACCGTCGCCCGCGCGTGTCGCACCGATCATCACGCCTTCGGTGCTGGAATAGCCGACGTGTCCCGTGTATGGCGCGCCGAACGCCTCCAGCATTGCCGCGATCAATCTCACCGTGGTGGTCTTGCCGTTGGAGCCGGTGACCAAGACAATGGGCACATCATGCAATTGCGGCCACGGGACGTCGTTGAGATGGGGCAGGGCCGCAAGCGGCCATGATCGACTGCCGGCTCCCGCGCCCAGCGAGATCGTGTCGTCGTCGCAGAAAATCGGAATGCCGCGCGCGTGCGCGGCGGCGCGTAATGCGAGCAAAGCGAAATTGATTTCCTGTGCGCGTCGCGTCGCGAATGCTGCGACGACTGCATCGGCGTCGCCAATCACTGCATGCAATGCATCGAACGGCGGATCGGTCGCGATCGGATTTTCCGGCGCAAACAATCCGCTCGCTTGCTCCCACGCCCATTCGTTGATTTCAGTCGCAGTGAAGAGTTCGTCGGCAGGTGCGGAGATGGCGAGCGTCGCGCCGCCCGCGTGCGCACATACGATGGGCGGATGTTCTTGCCAGCCCATGGCCGTGCACATGCCGCCGACCAACACGCGCCATCGCTGGTGTGCGACCGGGTCGTGCGCCGTCGGGCCGAGTGTTTCCAGCACCGCGCCGGTGCCGGCAAAAAAACGGTTGTGCCCCAATAGCCGACGCGAATCCGCGAAACAGGTGTTGGGTTCGGGTGCGTCGTCGGTGACAGGTGGCGTACTCATTGTGCTCTCAAAATTCTACGTGTCATTCCGGTACTTGATTTGGAGATGACGGCGATTTGGGGGACGGACTCATCAATGTCGGTCACGTCATCGATACTCCGTTCGCCCCGAGCCTGTCGAAGGGCCGGATGCGCCAAGCCCTTCGACAGGCTCAGAGCCTGCCCCGGTATGCTTGAAGCCGGGGACGAACGGCGCGCAATTAAACAGTATTGGGGACAGGCTTGCGATCAGTCGTCGCTCTCCTTGACAAACCGGAGCCCGCGCTCATCGCGGACGAATCCCGCCGCGTCGACGGTGGCCGCGACCGCCATCGCCTCTTCGCTCGATGCATCCACCGTCGGACGGTCAGTCTTTCGTGTGGATTGGGTTGCGGGCTCGTTCGGCGTCGTGCGCGGAGCATTGTCCACCGAACCTTCCGGGCGAAACTTCGTCACCTGTTTCCACGAACGTGCCAACGCATCCGCAAATATCAGCAACAAGTCTCCCGGCGCACCCATTTTCAGCGCCGCGTCGATGGCCTGTTGCTCGTCCGGAATGATCGCAATCGCGCTCTCCATCACGCCGCGCGCACGCAACACTTTTGCGATCATGCCGGGTATCTCATCGCCGTCGCGGCCGCGCAACGAATCGTCGCGCCGGCAAATGTAGTGATCGAAGCGCCCGGCCACTGCGTCCGCAATTGCCGTCACATCTTCATCGCGCCGATCACCGGGTGCCGAAATCACCACAATGCGCCGCCCACGCACATCGAGCCGCTCCGCCAGATCCGCCATCACGCCGACCGCATGCGCGTTGTGGCCGTAATCAAAAATGACTTTGAAGGGATGCTCGTCGAACACGTTCATGCGGCCCGGCGCCTGATAAAACGTGGTGTCGAAGGTGCGCAAGCCCTGACGGATCGCATCGAGTTTCATACCCAATGAAAACGCCATCGCCGCCGCGAACATCGCGTTCTGCACGTTGTGCATCGCGCGACCTTCGAGCGTGGCCGGAATCAGGTGCGTCCACATCAACGGAATATGGCCGCCTTTGTCGTAGATCGTGATCATCTGCCCATTCACGCCCGCCTCCAGCGCGCAGGCGCGACCCCCCGCGCGGATGTGCTCGCGCACCACCGCATGTTGCGGGTTCACGGTGACGTAACAAATGCTTTTGGCTTCGGTGTCGGCCGACATTTTGATTACGTTCACGTCGTCCGCATTCAGCACCGCGCAGTCTTTCGCAACTTCAACGATGATGCGTTTCACTTCCGCCAATTGTTCAAGCGTGTCGATGCCTTTCATGCCGAGATGATCAGCTTCGACGTTCAACACCGCGCCGACATTGATGAACGGCACGCCCATGCCCGCGCGCAGCAATCCGCCGCGCGCAATTTCCAGCACGGCGATATCGACGCGCGTATCGGCGAGCACCATGCGCGTGGCCACCGGCCCGGTCATATCGCCTTCGACGGTGCGTTGGCCATCGATATA
>JANPBQ010000274.1:0-12554 GCA_031430555.1 Betaproteobacteria bacterium | reverse complement strand
CCAGCAGCTCGCGAAAATCCGAACGCATTTTTTCGCCATCGTCGCGATGCACAAGATCAAATTGGCATTTGCCGAGCATGTCGGCGGGCTCGTAGCCAAGCATGTGTTTGACCGACGGGCTCTGGTAGCGAATGATGCCGTCGATATCGAGCACGGTGACGATATCCATCGCGCTTTCGGTCAATGCCTTGAATCGACCTTCAGAGGCCTCCAAGGCCATTGCGGCTTGCTTAAAATCGCTAATATCTGTAAGTACGCCAATCACGCCGGCAGGACGCCCGCTGGCGTCGGTGAACTGGCTGATATGCCGCACCACGTGCCGTTCCAACCCACGTCCGTCTTTCACGACCGCCTCGGCGACAAATGTCCGGCCGGTGGATAGGACATTTCGATCTTCAATTTCTGCAAGCGCCGCCATATCCGCCGACAAAAAATCTCGCGGCCTTTTGCCAATCCAATCCTCGCGCCGTTTTGAAAAAAACAACTCCCACGCACGGTTGAAGCCGAGATAGGCACCTTCCGCGCGTCGATAGAAAATGGGCGACGGAAATACTTCCAAAAGTTCCTGCGTGAAACGCAAATGCTGATCCAGCGCGCGAGACGTTTCCTTCAGACTGGTGATATCGCTGCACGTTACCAGCACCCCGTTGATTTCCATTTGTGCGCCGCGCATCGGCGCTGCTGCAACGCTGAATTCAAACTCTGCACCATCCTGTCGCCGCCAAACAATTTCATAGTTGTAAACAGTTTCTCCTGCCATCACTCGTCGCCGCAGATCAAGCACGCGGTCGGCGTTTTCGCGGGTCACAAGCGGTGACTCCGCACCGATAGCCGTCGATCGTGGTACGCCGAATACCTTTTCCGCTGCCGGATTCCAGAGAGACACAATCCCCTCTGCAGAAACGGCGTAAATGGCCAGCGGCGACGTATCGACAACTGCGCGCAATGACTCATTGAGCGCCTGAAGCGTTTCCTGCGAGGCGCGAAATTGCGAAACATCCTCGATCGAACCAAGGGCATACATCGGCTCACCGGTCACGTCGCGCACCACCACGCCCGAACGTTGCGCCCAGATTACCGAGCCATCCTTGCGCACATAACGCTTTTCCTTGCTGATCGGCAGCGTGCGGCCCGTCACAAATGCATCACGGATCAGCGCTTCATCGTCGCGTTGATCGTCGGGGTGCGTGACATCCACGAAGCTTTTGCCAATCAATTCTGCTGCGGTGTAGCCGAGCATTTCGCAAAACCGTTTGTTCACGAGCGTGAAACGGCCTTCGCGGTCGACCTGGGTTAAGCCTATCCCGACGAGATCGAACGCCTCGCGAAATTTTCGTTCGCTTTCCGTAAGCGCAGTTTCACGGGCCCGCACCGATAGCGCGAGTGTTTGAATGGCGCGGCTAAGCTCCTCGAGCTCAGCGTAGTCTCGATGTTTGCCGTCACTACCGGCAAAATCCCGGAAATCCTCGCTTGTCAGTCGTTCGGTCAGTCGGCGAATGGGTTCACCGATGTAGCGCGCGAAAATTGCGCCGAGCAGTGCCGAGACCAGTACAGCACCGAAACCCCACCAAAGCAATTGGTTGCGCATGCGCTCGGCAAGCTCGGGGGCAAGACCGCCATCGGCACCCATTCGCAATGCGACCGCGCCGATGACCAATGCAACCGCAAGCGTTGTCGCGGCGAATCCCGCAATAATGCGCAAATTGATGCTCGAAGCATGCCGTACGCGATCATCGCCGTTCGAGACTGAAAAAGTGTCTGCCTGCGGCACCGCGACATTCGTTGTTCCAGATGGAGCAATCCGCGCCATGTTCGCTTCAGCCCGTTACCGCACGTCGTCTGATCGGATATCGACCGCCGATGTGGGATTGGTTCACGAATACACTCTTTCGGTAAAGTGCGCGCCGCCTTTCAACGCAATACCGTCCCGCCCGATGACGTGGCCGGCAATAGCCTCGTCATGATGGTTTCTGCGGCGGACGCACCCAGTCTGCGCGCCAATTGTTCGGAAAATGTGTCGTCCGGCGTGTAATCGACAACCAATTCCGCCTTGATGACCTCGCGAGCGACGAAATCAAGGCCACCGAGTCCATCCGCAAGTCCAAGCTCAATGCTTTTCGCGCCCGACCAAACGAGTCCGGAGAAAAGATTGGGCGTTTCCTTCAGCCGCTTTCCGCGTCCTTCTCGTACCACCTTGATGAATTGCTGATGAATTTCCGCGACCATCTCCGCAGCCAATTTCTGCTGCTCGGGATTGGCCGGCGAAAACGCATCCAGAAAACCTTTGTTGTCACCGGCAGTGATCAATCGGCGCTCGACGCCAAGCTTTTCCATCGCGCCAGTAAATCCAAATCCGTCCATCAACACGCCGATGGAACCGACGATGGACGCCTTGTCGACAAATATTTTATCGGCCGCCGCCGCGACATAGTAACCACCAGAGGCGCAAATATCCTGCACAACTACGTACAGCGGGATGTCTTTGTGTTTCGCGCGAAGGCGTCGAATTTCATCGTTGATGTAGCCGGCTTGAACCGGGCTGCCGCCCGGGCTATTGATGCGCAACACGACGCCTTGAGTGTTCTTATCCTTGAACGCCTGTTGCAATGCGCCGATGATCCGATCCGCCGACGCCTTGGAATCGGCCGCAATCGCGCCTTTGAGTTCAACCAGCGATGTGTGTTTTTCGGTCGAGCCGCCTTCGCGCTTTCCACTTGCCCAACCCATTGCGGCGAGCAGCAGCAAGAAACAAAATGACAACCAGCCCAGGCTAAGCGCAATGCGCCAGCGGCGGCTGCGGCGTTGCTCGACGAGAATCTCTTGCACAAGTGTTTCCAAAACGCCACTGGGCGAGCTTGCAGTTTGCGGTGAAGTATCCATGCGCTCACATCATGCGTCGGTGAAATTGCCGAGAATATCGTGCGCAAGCACGACAAACGGTGCGTCGAGTTTCAATGGGATTTTTGTCAGCGTGGCACCCTGACACGGCCCGGCAAGGCAAAGGCCTGTATCGGGCTCGAACAGAGCGCCATGTGTCGCGCAAATCAAGTATAAGCCAGTTTCGTCGAACACCTCACCCGGCTGCCAGTCGAGCGAGGTTCCGCGGTGTGGGCAAACGTTGACATAGGCGTGAACCTCTCCCTCGAACTCGATGGCGAAAGCCGGCATGACCTTGCCTTGACGCTGAATCTCGAAGGCCACTGCGCGTCCGCCATCCGCAGGCGAAAGCAACTGATCGCGCCGACAAACGCGCCGGATGCGGTCTATGCGTTTATCTTCATCCATGCCGACAATTCCGCGACGTTATCGAATACTCCCAACGATGGCAAACGCACGAGCTCACTGCGCGGATGCGCGCCATAGGCGACCGCAAGCGCATCGACACCAGCATTCTGCGCGAGTTCGAGATCATGTGTGGTGTCGCCAATCATCAACGTACGATCCGCGGCGACTGTCGTGAACTCCATCAATTTATGCAACATGTCGGGATGCGGCTTCGGGAACCCTTCGTCGGCGCATCGCGAATATTGAAAGTGAAGCTTCAGCCCGGTGTGACCAAATGCGCGTTCCAGCCCCGCACGCGGCTTGCCGGTCGCCACGGCGAGAAAGCGTTCCGCGTGCGCAAGACTGGCGAGCAATTCGCGGATGCCCGCGTACAACGGCGCTTCGTGATCGCGCGCCACAAAATATTTTCGATAGTTCAACGCGTATTGTGTCTGCGCCTCATCATCGAGTTGCGGAAACAAACGCATTGTCGAATCCTTAACGCCGAGACCAATGATCGACTTGGCCTGCGCGAGAGTGGGCACTGGCAGGCGCATGTCCACGGCGGCCTGTTGAATGCACTCGGCGATCAATCCGGTCGAATCCATGATGGTGCCGTCCCAATCGAAAACGATCAGGTCGTATCGCCGACGTTTCGCGCTGGCAATCACACTTGTGTGCGCCGCAAGAAACCCAGATATTTTTCCAGGTCCGCAGATAGCGGCGCGGCGATGAGCGTCGCACTTCCGGTGACGGGATGGGGAAACGTCATCGAACGCGCATGCAAAAACATGCGCTTCAATCCGCCATGCTTGGCGGCAGCGACATATTTATTCAAGACAAAATCTCCGTACTTGTCGTCGCCGATGATCGGAAAGCCGCTCGAACCGAGGTGTACGCGAATCTGATGCGTCCGACCAGTGAGAATCTCACAATCGAGCAACGTTGCACCGGGAAGCTTCTCGACGCGCGTCACAATGGTGTGCGACGCTTGACCGTCTTCCTCATCAATCGAGACGCGCCGCTCTCCGCTTGCCATCACATGTTTCGTGAGCTTGGTGCGAATGTGGCGGCGCTCGTCCTGCCAATTGCCTTTCACGAGTGCGGTGTAATGCTTTTCGACACGTTGCGAGGATTCGCCCCGCAGCAACACATGCATCGCCGTGAGCGCGCTGCGTTTTTTGGCAATCAACAATACGCCCGAGGTTTCACGATCGATGCGGTGGACGAGCTCAACAAATTTCGCCTCCGGACGCAACGCACGTAGTGCCTCGATGACGCCGAAGCTGATGCCGCTTCCTCCATGCACGGCCATGCCTGAAGGTTTATTGATGGCCAGCAATGAGTCGTCTTCGAACAAAATGTCCAATGCCAAACCCCGCGTCCCGCCTGCCTTTCCGGCAGAAAATGCCCGGGAAGCCGCGTCGATACTAGGGTTTGCTGTCTTTTCCGCCGTGCGTATAGGCGGAATTCGCACGATGTCGTCAAGCTTCAACCGATAGGCCGCATCAATCCGGCCTTTATTCACCCTGACTTCGCCCGATCGAACAATTCGATAAACGTGGTTCTTGGGCACGCCTTTCAAATACGTCGCCAGAAAATTGTCGATGCGCTGTCCGACCGAATTGTCATCGATCGTCACGAAACTGGCCGCCGCTGCCATCGCCTCCGCGCCGTTTGCGCTATCGGACGGCGAATCTTTTCCGCGCAATGGCATGTTAGGTTATACTCATATCTCGTTGATTTTGAAGCGAGTCCCATCTGGTTGCCGGGAATCCGGCAGGCAATATCTGGTCAAAAACCTGATATGTCGCTGACCGCAACTTGGGGAACCCGCGCCGAATCACTGTTTTCGCCGGATGTTTCGCTTTCCCGCGCAGTTTCCCAAAACCTACTGCCAGTGTTTGCCAAGCCCCGCCGCAGATGGAAAACGAGCGGTCGTTTTTGCTCACCGCCGGTGCCAATTTGATTGGACCAAACAAGTAGCGATACTAAACGATTTACGCGCACCGTCCGCGAAGCGGATAGCAGCATCGGGTGGCGTGAAGATGAACAATTGAGTGGTTTCGCGAAGCATTGCAAAGTGCCGCGAACTGCCACAGGTCACTTGGAAAATTCGCCATTTGCGGCTTGAAAATCAGCCCGCAAACCGAAATAAATAGACAGTCGACGTCGCGCACCCGTCATGAAATTTCAACCACACGATAATCGCTTTCCGATTCCGCACGATCAAACGATCATGCCGGGTGTGTTTGGCCGTTTCATGCCACCCGCGCAACGGTAGTACTCGTCGTTGCCTGGGTGCCGCGACTTTGCGGTGGCCAGTCCTGTGCCCTGCGTTGTTCTTCCTTCGCCTGCCCGCTGAATATTGCGCGCGCAAGTCGCCATTGAGGAAGAATCATGAAACGCATGTTATTCAACGCAACCCAGGCCGAAGAGCTTCGCGTTGCCATTGTTGACGGACAAAAACTCGTCGATCTGGATATCGAGCACGCCGGTCAGGAACAGAAAAAAAGCAACATCTACAAGGCGGTTGTCACCCGCGTTGAACCCTCGCTCGAAGCAGTGTTTGTCGATTACGGCGGTGAGCGCCATGGGTTCCTGCCGTTCAAGGAATTGACGCGCGAGTACGTGCAAGGCGAAACCGGCGATGGTACCCGCGCAAAAATTGCGCAAAACCTGAAAGTCGGCAACGAGATTCTGGTGCAGGTCGAAAAGGACGAGCGCGGAAACAAGGGCGCGGCGCTGACGACCTACATTTCATTGGCCGGCCGTTACCTGGTGTTGATGCCCAACAATCCACGCGGTGGCGGTGTTTCGCGCCGCGTTGAAGGCGAGGACCGCGCCGAGCTGCGCGAGACACTCGATCAACTTGAAATTCCCGAAGGCATGAGCATCATCGCCCGCACAGCCGGCATCGGACGCTCGGCCGAAGAGCTCAAGTGGGATATGAATTACCTGATTCAATTATGGGAAGCCATCGAGGGTGCCGCGAAAGAAGTCAAAGGCCCGGAACTGATTTACCTCGAATCGAGCCTCGTGGTGCGCGCGATTCGCGATTTGTTCCAACCCGATATCGGCGAGATCTTGATCGACACGCCAGAGATATTCGAGCAGGCGCAATCGTTCATGTCCACCGTCATGCCGGCCAACGTCGGCAAGGTGAAGCTGTATCACGACGACGTTCCGCTGTTCTCGCGCTTCCAGATCGAGCATCAGATCGAAACCGCGTATCGGCGCGATGTCACGCTGCCGTCCGGTGGCGCAATCATCATCGACCACACCGAAGCACTCGTATCTGTCGACGTTAATTCGGCGCGCGCCACCAAGGGCCACGACATTGAGGAAACTGCGTTCAGGACCAATTGCGAAGCGGCCGACGAAATCGCGCGTCAGCTCCGCTTGCGCGATCTCGGCGGCCTGGTGGTGATCGATTTCATCGACATGGAATCCACCAAGAATCAACGCGAAGTTGAAAACCGTTTACGCGACGCATTGCATCACGACCGCGCACGCGTTCAAACCGGCAAGATTTCCCGTTTCGGCCTGTTGGAACTATCGCGTCAACGCTTGCAACCTGCGCTGTCGGAGTCTTCATACATCCCCTGCCCGCGTTGCCATGGACTCGGCCATATCCGCGATACCGCCTCCTCGGCGCTGCACATCCTGCGCATCATTCAGGAAGAGGCGATGAAAGAAGGCACCGGTGCAGTACATGCCCAAGTGCCCGTCGATGTCGCCACTTTCCTGCTAAACGAAAAGCGTCAGGACATTCACAAAATCGAGATGCGCTTCAAGGTCAATGTATTGCTGATTCCAAATATCCATTTGGAGACGCCGAACTACGAAATGGAGCGCCTGCGCAGCGATTCGGAAAAACTCGATCTCGCGACGCCCAGCTATGAGATGGTCAATCGCCCGGTGGAAGAAGCGGCCACCAAGGCCGCAGAAATCGAAGCGAAACCCAGCCGTCCTGAACCATTGGTCAAAGGCATTACGCCGGCGCAACCTGCACCGATGGCCGCCGATCCATCGCCGACGCGCCACGCGATCGTTGCCACACCAGTTGCTGCAACACCTGCACCCTCGCTTTGGAAACGTTTCATGAGCATGTTTGCGGCCGAAACCGCGCCTGCACCACAACCGATCGCTGAATCTCGTCCTGCAAAACGCGAGGGACGCGATGGCAGAACCGACCGCGATCGCAGCGAGCGCGGCGGTCGAAACGGGCGCGGTGGCAGTGAGAACCGCGACGGTGACCGCAAACGCGGCGATCGTGACCGCAAAGACCGCGGGCCGCAAACCGGCCAGGATCGCGGCGATCGTCCACCTCGAAATGATGCGCAGAGGCCCAATGAAACTCGACGCGACAAGTCCGCAGAGCCACAGGTTGATGCGGTCGTTGAGGCCAATTCTGCGCGCGGACCAAAACCGGCGCAGCAGAAACCTCGTCAACCGCAACCCGCCAAACCGGCACTCGAAGCCCGCAACGTTGAAGCCGCTGACGAAGGCGAAGGTCGCGGACGCCGTCGTCGCGGTCGCGGTGGGCGTGGCGGTGCACGCGATGGGCGCGAGGGTCGTGAGGAAAGAGGGCCAGGCACGCCGCCATCTGCACCGACGAGCGAACAGCGTGGATCAAACCAAGTCCAAGACGTAACGCACGCGGAAGCCAACACGCCGCCGCCTCCATCTGTCTCGCCACAGGTCTCGGCAAACGGCGCGGTTAGCACCGCCGCCGTTGTCATCGCGTCGACTGCCGCAGCGGTTTCAATGGAGCCACAAGCGTCAACAAGCCAAACGGCAGACAACGCCTTTCAGCCAGCGCCGTCGGCACCCGTGCTGGACTCGGTCGGCTCTAACGAAACTGATTCACATGCACATTCGTCGGCAGAACCCGTTCACGTTGCACAGCCGATGCCGACACCGGTAGCCCAAACGGTTTACTCCTCATCGCCGCCCTCACCCGCACCATCCGTGGCGACGCAGTTTGTTCCGGCACATATTGATCAGATTGTCGACGATCAACCGCAGGCACCCCGTCAGCCGCGCCGCCGTCAGAATCTGGGGGCAGCTCCCGCCGAGCCGACGTCTCTCGTGTTTATCGAAACGGCACCGGACAAAGTTGTCCCGTTAGCGGCGACTGCGGATGACGAATCGATTCCGCGGCGCACGCCACGGCCACGCAAGCCACGGGTCGATGTGAGCGAGCCGTTGGTGTTTGTCGAGACCCAATCAGTACCGAACCAAGACCAGACCGCAAACCCGTAGCAAGTACGGAAAAAGAAAACCCCTGTCGTAGCGACAGGGGTTTTTCTTTAGGCTTTCGATTATGATCCTGCGAATGGAGGAATCATGAACCAATCAAAAGATCCAATCGATTTCTATTTTGATTTTTCATCGCCATACGGCTATCTCGCCTCGACCCGCATCAACGCGCTGGCCGCCCATCATCAGCGGCGAGTGAATTGGCGACCGATCTTGCTGGGGCCAATGTTCAAGGCCGCAGGCACGACACCGTTGACGATGGTGCCGCTCAAAGGGCCGTATTCAGTGCGTGATTTCATCCGCACCGCGCGCTTTCTCAAGATTGCATACAAGCAGCCGGAGCCGTTTCCCACTGGCACGCAAAACGCCGCGCGCGCCTTCTATTGGATCAATGACCGCGATCCATTGGCCGCCCACAACTTTGCCGCCGCGTGCTACGCGACCTATTTTGCAAAGGGCATAGACATCACGCCAGCAGAAAAGGTCGCCGACATCGCGGAAGCCTTGGGCGAAAACCGTGCACACGTTCTGGCAGCAATGGCCGACCCTGCCGTCAAGGAACGATTGAAAAACGAAGTCGACGCCGCGTTGGCCAAAGGTGTCTTTGGTTCACCCTATATCATCGTCGACGGCGAGCCGTTTTGGGGAAACGACCGGCTGGACCAAGTGGATGCCTGGCTCACGACCGGAGGATTCTAATTCCAATTCCATTTCAATAATGTAGTGTCATCCTGAGCGAAGCGAAGGATCTTCTCATGACGAGATCCTTCGCTTCGCTCAGGATGACAGCACTAATGATTGAGAATTGGAATAAGCCGGGAAGCAAGTCACCCAAGCAACCCACGTCGAACGTCGCGATCGCACGACTATGCGATGCGTTTACGGAGCGGCTTCGGTGGCGCGACGTGCGGATGAGTAATTCGTCTGAGCAATCCCCGACAGCCGCGTTCAATCAATGAAAGCGCGTGTTCAAAATCCGCTGCGCCACCGTAATACGGATCAGGAACTTCACTGCTTCCGGCGTCGGGTGCGAATGACATGAGCAAACCGATTTTATGGGTTTCTGTCGGCGGGCAGATCGCTTTCAAATGCTGCACGTTTTGCGAATCCATTGCGATGACAAGATCGAAACGGGAAAAGTCGGCGGATGTGACTTGTCTCGCGCGCAGTTTTTCGAGTTGGTAGCCGCGCGCCTTGCCGATCTCGATCGCGCGCGGATCGGGCTTTGCCCCGGCATGCGCGCCGACAGTCCCCGCCGAATCGATGTGCATCTTTGCGGTAAGCGGGCTCTCCTCAACCATTTTTCGAAACACGGCTTCGGCGGTTGGCGAACGGCAAATGTTGCCCATGCAAACAAACAAGACTTGCGGCGCGGCAGACGAAGAAAATTCCATGGGTGAATTCAAATTGGCCTAGTTTCCAGTATGATTTTAGTTCGTAAATTCAGTATTCAAGGAAAGACCAGTGAATAGATTAATCACAAGCACCATTGTAGTGGCGGCTGTTTTGTTCTTGTCTTCATGTGCAGAGTTGCCCATCAATGAGAATCAAGAGGCAACACCGGAGCGGGAATATGTCACCGGCAGCAATCTGCCCAAGAAAGACCGCTCCAGCGTTAGAGTGGTTAACCCCTCAGAATTTGAAAACGCTCAACGCGGTGGAAGCGCCACGCCAACGTCTAAGTAGGCAACAGAAAATTGAAGGACTCGGAGCCGTCTTTGCGGCTCCGTTTTCATTCAGATTGACACTCGCCCACTAGCCGGATTCCGTACCTCCGACGACCAACAGCCGATTCCTGAGTGACTTCAACTCGTCGCGCAATGCTGCCGCGCGTTCGAATTCGAGATTGCGCGCGGCGTCCATCATCTCGCGTTCGAGACGTTTCAATTCGACGTCCATTTGCTTCGTGGAAAGAACGTCATACTTCTTCCGCTCCTGCGCCGCTTTGCGTTCATCACGCTTTTCGTCGAGGTCATACACTCCATCTATCAGGTCCTTGACCTGTTTCGAAATTGACCTCGGAACGATGCCATTTTCAAGGTTGAAAGCGATTTGCTTGGCGCGCCGGCGCTCGGTTTCACCTATCGCTTTGCGCATGGATTCAGTTTCACGATCCGCGTACAAAATCGCGGTACCGTTGACGTGGCGCGCCGCTCGACCGATGGTTTGAATGAGTGAACGTGTTCCGCGCAGAAAACCTTCCTTGTCGGCATCGAGAATTGCCACCAAAGACACTTCGGGAATATCGAGGCCTTCGCGCAATAGATTGATCCCGACCAACACATCGAACAATGCGCTGCGCAGGTCGCGGATGATTTCCACGCGCTCCACGGTGTCGATATCCGAATGCAAATAGCGAACCTTGATGCCGTTTTCGGCAAGGTAGTCGGTCAGATCTTCCGCCATGCGCTTGGTCAGGGTCGTGACCAAAACGCGTTCATTGACCGCGACCCGTTTGCGCACTTCCGACAATAAGTCATCGACCTGCGTGGATGCCGGACGTACATGGAGAATAGGATCGACCAGGCCCGTGGGTCGCACCAGTTGTTCGACTATTTGTGCCGCGTGCGTCGCCTCATAGTCGGCCGGCGTCGCAGAGACAAACACAGTTTGGCGCATCATGGCTTCGAATTCGTCAAACCGCAACGGACGATTGTCCATCGCGGAAGGCAACCTGAATCCGTAATCGACCAGATTTTCCTTGCGTGCACGGTCACCTTTGTACATTCCACCGACTTGCGGAATGGTGACGTGGCTTTCATCAATCACCATCAATGCGTTCTTCGGCAAATAGTCCACCAGCGTCGGCGGCGGTTCGCCCGCCTTTCTGCCGCTCAAATGCCGCGAATAATTTTCGATGCCCTTGCAAAAACCAATTTCATTGAGCATTTCCAGATCGAAAGTGGTGCGCTGTTGAATGCGCTGGGCTTCGATCAGTTTGTTTTCTGTATTGAAAAATTCAATGCGGTCACGGAGCTCTGTCTTGATACCTTCAAGTGCATTGAGCACGGTACTGCGCGGCGTGACGTAATGACTCTTCGCATAGACGGTGAAACGCGGTACCTTTTGTATGGTGTGGCCGGTTAGCGGATCGAATAGCGTGAGTGAATCGATTTCCTCGTCGAACATCGAGATCCGCAGTGCCGCATCCGCGCTCTCGGCCGGAAATACGTCCAGCGAATCTCCCCGAACGCGAAAAGTACCGCGCTTGAAATCCAGTTCCGCCCGCGCATATTGCATCGTCGACAGCTGGCGAATCATTTCCTGCTGATCAACCTTGTCGCCGCATCGCACCAACATGCGCATCGAATAGTAGTCGCTCGGATCGCCTATGCCATAAATGCACGAAACCGACGCAATGATGACCGCGTCCTGCCGCTCGAGCAGCGACTTGGTCGCGGAAAGCCGCATTTGTTCGATGTGTTCATTGATCGAAGAATCTTTCTCGATGAACAAATCGCGCGAGGGAACGTACGCCTCGGGCTGGTAATAGTCGTAGTACGAGACGAAATACTCGACCGCATTCTCGGGAAAAAACTCTTTCATTTCGGCATACAACTGCGCGGCCAGCGTTTTGTTCGGTGCCATGATCAACGCGGGGCGGCCCATTTGCGCAATAACGTTGGCCATGGTGAAGGTCTTGCCGGAGCCGGTGACGCCAAGCAGTGTCTGAAACGCCAGCCCGTCGTTGATACCTTCGATCAACTTCTTGATCGCCGCAGGTTGATCGCCCGCAGGCGGAAATGGCTGATTCAGCTTGTACGGAGAATTCGGGTAGGTGACGATGGGCATGGGGCAATTTTATCAGTCGTTGTGGGCCGATTAAGGCGCATAGACGCAGTCCATGCGTGCCGGTGATCGCCCAGACGAAAGTGCTTGCGTCATTAATGGGCGACATTTTGACGATCATCAAGGTTCGCGCAAACGAAAGGAATATTGTTGGCGCGCAGGTGCCAACCAATTTTCGTGTAGGACGAGGCTGAGCAACACTTATGATGAATGTGGAACAACTGATTTCAATTCAG
>JANPBQ010000273.1:0-31670 GCA_031430555.1 Betaproteobacteria bacterium | reverse complement strand
GCGCCGACGTCACTGCACCTCGCGTTTCTCGCGAGTGTTCCCGCCAAGGCCAATTGGGAAGGCTTGAACGCGATCAAACTCGCCAATGAGGCTTACCAGGTGAAAGGAAAAGTGTTTTACCTCCATGCTCCCGACGGCATCGGCCAATCGAAACTCGCGGCGCGCTATGAGAAATTGCTCGGCGTTGCGGCAACGGCGCGGAACTGGAACACGGTTGTAAAGTTGATCGAGATTGCGTCGCCTGTGCGGTAATTTGATCGCCTGGCCCGCCCTACAATTCGGCCAACACCTCTCCTACCGGTACATACGCCAATCCTTGCGCTACTGCGACCGGCTCACAAGTAACCCGGCCCTCGGCGACATTGAGGCCTGCGGCGAGGTGCTTGTCGTCGATTAGCGCCTGTCGCCAACCATTGTCCGCCAATGCGAGCGTGAATGGCAGTGTGACGTTGTTGAGTGCGAAGGTGGACGTGCGCGCGACGGCACCCGGCATATTGGTCACGCAATAGTGGATGACGCCGTGTTCAACATAGGTCGGATTCGAGTGCGTGGTCGGTCGCGAGGTTTCCGCGCAGCCGCCCTGATCAATCGAAATATCGACGATCACGCTGCCTGGTTTCATGGATTTCACGATTTCGCGGGTAATCAATTTCGGTGCGGCGGCACCGGGAATCAAAACTGTTCCGATCAATAAGTCCGCGCGCGCCGCGTAGCGGGCGATATTGGCGCTGTTGGAAAACACCGTTCGCACTCGTCCGGAGAATTCAACGGCGACGCGTTTCAAGACATCCGCACTGCGATCCAGCACCGTGACGTCGGCACCCATGCCCAGCGCAATGATGGCCGCGTGCGTGCCGGATACGCCGCCGCCGAGAATGACGACATCGGCCGGTGCCACACCGGGAACGCCGCCCAACAGCACACCTCGACCGCCAGCCGATGCCTCCAAGGCGCGCGCACCCACTTGCGGCGCGAGGCGTCCGGCGACTTCGGACATCGGCGTCAGCAATGGCAGTGCGCCGCGCGGCGAGGTGACGGTTTCATAAGCGATGCAAATCGCACCGGAATCAATCAGATCGCGGGTCTGTTCGACATCCGGGGCGAGATGCAGGTAGGTGAACAATATTTGCCCGCGCTTCAGGCGTTTGCGCTCGATCGCAAGTGGCTCTTTGACCTTGACGATCAGTTGCGCGCGCACAAAAACTTCTTCCGCAGTGGCGACGATCTCCGCTCCGGCGGCGATGTATTGGTCATCGGCAATGCCTGCGCCGATGCCGGCCCGGGATTCCACGATCACTTGGTGTCCGCGACGCGTAAGCTCGTGCACCGAACCCGGTACGAGACCGACGCGGCGTTCGTTGTCTTTGATTTCTTTCGGGGTACCAACAATCATGGTTTTCTCCGGCGTTTTATCAACTTGTTTAACCAACCATACTTCGCCGGCGCAGACTCCATTCCTGTCGACGTGCCGTGCAAAGAAATCACTTCGGCGACAATTTTTCCCGAAGCAATGCCGTGATGTCTTTCAACGCCACCGCCGTCACCTTATCGTCGCGGCGATGCTGATATTCGACATTGCCTTCCTTCAATCCGCGATCGCCGATCGTCACCCGATGCGGGACGCCGATCAATTCCCAATCGGCGAACATGACACCAGGGCGTTCGCCGCGATCGTCAATGACCACGTCGACACCCGCGGCGCTCAATGCGCGATGCAGCTCGTCGGCAGCAGTCCTGACGCCTTCATTGCGGTCATAGCCGAGCGGGCAAATCACCACCGAGAAAGGTGCGATCGCATCCGGCCAGATGATGCCCTTGGCGTCGTGATTTTGCTCGATCGCGGCACCCAGCAGGCGCGTGACGCCGATGCCATAGCAGCCCATGATCATTTGCTGATTCGCGCCGGCCTCGTTGGCGAACATCAGTTTCATCGATTCGGGATAAGGCAGTCCCGCGAAGACGTGGCCGACTTCGATGCCGCGCTGCACGGCGAGCGCGCCTTTGCCGTCCGGCGAGGGATCGCCCGCGACGACATTGCGGATATCCGCGACCAATACAGGTTCGGGCAGATCGCGACCCCAGTTCATGCCGGTGAAATGGAAATCGGTTTCGTTGGCGCCGGAGACGAAATCGCTCATATTGGCGACGGTTCGGTCGGCGACAATGCTCACCGGTTTTCTAGTGCCGAGTGGCCCAAGGTATCCCGGCGGACAGCCAAAATATTCGACGATTTCGGCTTCGGTGGCGAACCGGTAGCCGGCTTTCAGGCCGTCGATTTTACCGGCCTTGATTTCGTTCAACTCATGGTCGCCGCGAATCAGCAGCAGCCAGATTTTGACGCCGGTGACGTTGCCTTCTTTGTCGACGGATTCTGTGGCAAGAACGATCGATTTGACGGTTCGGGGGAGCGGGATGCCGAGCAGCGCGGCGACATCTTCGCATTTGGCTTTTCCGGGGGTCGGCGTTTTGGCCATTGCCTGTGCCGCTGGCGCGCGCGAGGCGATCAGGGACATTGCTTCCGCCATTTCCACATTGGCCGCGTAATCGGATGTCGGGCAATAGGCCAACGCATCCTCGCCGGTATCGGCGATCACCTGAAACTCATGGCTCGCCTTGCCGCCGATGTTGCCGGTGTCGGCACGCACCGCGCGAAACACGAGGCCCATGCGGGTAAATATCCGCTCGTAGGCCTGGTACATCGCGTCGTAGCTTTTTTTGGCGCCGGCATCGTCTTTGTCGAATGAATATGCGTCCTTCATCGTGAATTCGCGCCCACGCATGACGCCGAAGCGCGGACGGCGTTCATCGCGGAACTTGGTCTGAATATGATAAAAATTCACCGGCAATTGCTTGTGACTCTTGATTTCGTTGCGCGCGATGTCAGCGATCACTTCTTCGGAAGTCGGCTGCACGATGAAATCGCGCCCGTGACGATCTTTGATGCGCATGAGTTCCGGCCCGTACTCACTCCAGCGACCGGTTTCCTGCCAGAGTTCGGCCGGCTGAATTACCGGCATCAACAATTCGACCGCGCCGGCCGCATTCATTTCCTCGCGGATGATGTTCTCGATTTTGCGGATCGACCGAAGCCCCATCGGCATGTAGGTGTAAATGCCGGCGGCGAGCTTTTTGATCATGCCCGCCCGCATCATGAGTTGTTGCGAGACGACATCCGCGTCAGCAGGTGCTTCACGCAGGGTCGACAAAAAGAAATTTGATAAGCGCATGATTTATTGTGACTTTTTGTTTGTTGGCAATGCACAGACGAAGGCCATTTTACACTTTGACGGAACTCTTGACGCTCGCGGACGGTCGGAATTGGTGAAATCTTGAGCGATTGCAGCTCATTTTTTGCTACGAATTTTTTAGTCCAGACAGCGGCTAGTCACCTATCGGAAATTGTGAAAGAATCACTTTAACTATGGATTTGGAAGGGCACGGCCATGATCGACCGAGATGGTTATCGCCCGAACGTCGCTATCGTCCTTTGCAATGCAAAGAACGAGGTGTTTTGGGGTAAGCGCATCAAGGAACACGCGTGGCAGTTTCCGCAGGGTGGCATCAAGCTGGGCGAAAGCCCGGAAGATGCCATGTTTCGGGAACTGGAAGAAGAAACGGGGCTTAGGCGCGAACATGTCAGAATTTTGGGCCGAACCAAAAGCTGGCTGCACTACAGTGTGCCGACGCACTGGGTGAAGCGCGAATGGCGCGGCACCTATAGGGGCCAGAAACAAATCTGGTACTTGTTGAAGCTGGTCGGGCGCGATCACGATATTCGCCTTCGCGCGAGCACGCATCCCGAATTCGACGCGTGGCGCTGGCACGACTATTGGGTGCCGCTGGATTCGGTGATTGAATTCAAACGCGATGTCTACAAGCAGGCGCTGCATCAATTGGTGCGCTTTCTTGAGCCGGTGCCGCGACACGGCACCATTGGACATCACCGCCCGCTGCGCCCGCGTCAGGGCGAATTGGACGCAACGGGCGATACCTTGAGTCTGGCAGTGGAAATACGACAGGGCAGCGCACCGGCGGCTGAGGGCGACTAGCCACTCGGCCTAGAGCAACACCAGATTGTCCCGATGGATGAGTTCCGGCTCCGCGATGTAGCCCAGAATTGTTTCGATTTCCGCCGTCGGCCGACGAGCAATTTTGCGCGCTTCCGATGAGGGGTAGTTGACCAATCCTCGGGCGACTTCACGTCCGTTCGCATCCATACAACTGACCACTTCGCCGCGTTCAAAGTCACCGTCAACGTCCGTCACGCCGATCGCCAGCAAGCTCTTGCCGCCTTCGGTCAATGCGCGCGCGGCACCTGAATCCAGGCGCAATCCACCGCTGGTTTTGACATGCCCGGCCAGCCAGGTTTTGCGGGCTTGCAGGCCATTGGTCGCCGAACTAAGGCGCGTGCCGATTGCTTCACCCGTGCGCAGACGCAGCAGCACCTCGGGTTCTCGACCATCGGCAATCAGCGTGTGAGTGCCGGACAGAGCGGCCTTTTTTGCAGCCAGTACTTTGGTCAACATGCCGCCGCGACCTAAAGGTGATCCGCTGCCGCCCGCCATCGACTCCAGCGCAGGATCGGTGGCACTCGCCGATTGAATCAAGTGCGCGGTCGGCTCGCTGCGCGGATCGGCGCTGAACAATCCTTTTTGATCGGTGAGAATGACCAAGTGATCGGCATCGATCAGGTTCGCGACCAGTGCGCCCAGCGTATCGTTGTCGCCAAACTTGATTTCATCGGTGACGACCGTGTCGTTTTCATTCACCACCGGTACGACACCAAGCGACAAGAGTGTGGTCAGGGTCGAGCGCGCATTGAGATAGCGCTTTCGATCGGCGAGATCATCGTGCGTCAGCAGGATTTGCGCCGTCGCAACCTGATGCTCGCGGAATGCGGATTCATAGACCTGAACGAGACCCATTTGCCCGACCGCCGCCGCCGCTTGCAATTGATTGACTTCATGCGGGCGCGTTTTCCAGCCAAGGCGCTGCATGCCTTCGGCAATGGCACCTGAGGACACCAGCACGACTTCCACGCCCTGAGCGCGCAGCGTCGTGATCTGCGCAACCCAGCGGGTGATCAAGGCGTGATCCACGCCCACGCCGTTGTTGGTGATGAGCGTCGAGCCGATCTTGACGACGATGCGTTTCGCGTCCTGCATGGTGTTCAGGATTCTGCGGCCGCTTGTTCCGCGGCAACTCGCACCGAGATGAGGTGATCCATGATCGCGTAGGTCAATTCTTTGCAGCCATCGGCCTTCATTGCTGAAATGGAAAAGTGGGGCCCTTTCCACTTCAAGCCCTTGATGATGGCTTTAACGCGCTTTTCCGCTTCGGCGGGCTCGAGCAAATCGACCTTGTTCAACACCAGCCAGCGCGGTTTGTCGAACAGTGATTGATCATATTTTTTCAACTCATTCGCGAGCGCTTTGGCCTCTTTGACGGGGTCGGTAGCCGGGTCGAAAGGGGCGATATCCACCAGATGCAACAGCAAGTTGGTGCGCTGCAAATGCTTCAGAAACTGATGGCCCAATCCCGCGCCTTCGGCAGCACCTTCGATCAAACCCGGCACATCCGCGATCACGAAGCTCTTGTTGTCGCTGACCCGAACCACGCCCAAGTTGGGATGGAGCGTCGTGAAGGGATAGTCCGCCACTTTCGGACGCGCGGCTGAAACCGAGCGGATAAACGTGGACTTGCCCGCGTTCGGCATGCCGAGGAGCCCCACATCGGCGAGCACTTTCAATTCGAAGTGGATGTCTTTCGATACACCCTCCTCGCCGGGCGTCGTTTGTCGCGGCGCGCGATTGGTTGAGCTCTTGAAGTGCAAGTTGCCCATGCCGCCACGCCCCCCCTGTGCGACCTTCACCTGTTCGCCGTCGTGCGTGAGATCTGCGATCACCTGTTCGTTGGTCAAATCCTTGATCAGCGTGCCGACGGGAACGCGCAAAAAAATGTCGTCCGCGCCGCGCCCATTGCAACCCGCGCCGCGACCGCCGTTGCCGTCTTTGGCGCGAAAAATGCGCGCGAACCGGTAGTCGACGAGCGTATTGATGTCTTTATCCGCGACCACGTAAATATCACCGCCGCGCCCGCCATCGCCACCGTCCGGGCCGCCTTTGGGGATGTGCTTTTCGCGGCGCATGGAGGCGGAGCCGTTCCCGCCATTTCCGGCGTGAATTTCAATGCGCGCTTCGTCGATGAATTTCATGATTTCAATTCTAATGCAGCGTCAATATGGTCACGTCAGTGCGGGTGCGTTTGAAACAAAAAAGGCCCCGAAGATCGCTCTTCGGAGCCTTTGGCTGCCGCGAGGAAAATTACGCGGTCTGGACGGTCTGGATGCTGATGGTGCGGACTTTTTTCGCGCCTTTGACCGCAAACAAGACTTTTCCGTCCTTGAGTGCGAACAGGGTGTGATCCTTGCCCATGCCGACATTGTCGCCGGCGTGGAACTGGGTGCCGCGCTGACGAACAATGATGGATCCGGCGGGAATCAATTCGCCGCCGAAGGCTTTCACGCCGAGACGCTTGGATTCGGAATCGCGGCCGTTGCGTGAGCTGCCGCCTGCTTTTTTATGTGCCATGTGTTATCTCCTTAAGCCGTAATCTCGCCGATTTGAATCTCGGTGAAATTCTGGCGATGGCCCTGACGCTTTTGATAATGCTTGCGACGGCGCATTTTGAAAATCGTCACTTTGTCGTGACGGCCCTGGGAGACAACGGTGGCGTTGACGCGCGCGCCGGCTATAAGAGGTTTGCCGATGGTGACGGCATCGCCGACTCCCACCATCAAAACCTGATCAAGCACGATTTGCGAGCCCACGTCCGCCGGTATCTGTTCTATTTTAAGTTTTTCGCCGGCCTGGACTCGGTACTGCTTCCCGCCGGTTTTTATGACCGCGTACATGGTTGAACTCCAAAAATGGGTGATTGCGAATGACGCCGCAAATGCGAGTGCTGCTTCATGTGCGTTTACGTATTTTCCGTCGAGTCTCGACAGAACCCGCTATGATACGGGCTTTTCCGCCGCCAGTCAAACCCCGTCAAGCGATTTATCTTATCGAAACATGGGTTTACTCGTCAAAATAGCTGAATTGGCGCGCCTAACCGTATTCCGATGAATTCACCCACTAATCCGCTCAATCTCGACAATATCCGCGCCGTCATCGCCCCCGATTTGGCCGCCGTCGATGGCGTGATCCGCCGGCGGCTCGCCTCCGATGTTGTCCTCATCAACCAGATTTCAAATTACATCATCGAGTCCGGCGGCAAACGGCTGCGTCCGGCGTTGGTGGTGCTATCGGGCAATCATTTCGGTGCCGCGCGCGGGCATTGCCACGATTTGGCGGCGATTATCGAGTTCATCCACACCGCTACTTTGCTACATGACGACGTGGTGGATGAATCCGACTTGCGGCGCGGTCGAAAGACGGCGAGCTCGCAATTCGGCAACGCGGCGGCGGTGCTGGTCGGCGATTTTTTGTATTCGCGCGCGTTCCAGATGATGGTGGCGATCGGCTCGGTCAGAATCATGGAAGTGCTGGCGGAAGCAACCAATATCATCGCCGAGGGCGAAGTATTGCAGCTCCTGAATGTCCACGATCCGGAAACCGACGAGGCAAAATATTTGCGCGTCGTGCGTTTCAAGACGGCGAAACTGTTCGAGGCAGCCTGCCGCGTTGGCGCGATTCTGGGCAACGCCTCGATCGAAGACGAATTGGCGATTGCGAACTACGGCATACATCTCGGCACGGCGTTTCAGTTGATCGACGACGTGCTCGATTATTCCGGCGAAATCGACGAGACCGGCAAAAACATCGGCGACGATTTGGCCGAGGGCAAACCGACATTGCCGCTGATACACGCGTTGATGCACGGCAACGCGCCTCAACAAGCCGCGATCCGGCGCGCGATTGAACATGGCGGGCGCGAGGAAATGCCGGTCGTCATTGGTGCCATTGAAGCGACCGGCGCACTCGCCTACACGCGCGAACAAGCGCACCGCGAAGCGCGCGTCGCCGAAGCCGCCATCGCCAATCTGAAGGGTTCCGAATACAAGGATGCTCTGCTACAATTATGCGTTTTTGCGGTTGAACGACGGTACTAAATTCACGGATCAAGAAAGACGAACGGGGTGTAGCTTAGCCTGGTAGAGCGCTACGTTCGGGACGTAGAGGCCGGAGGTTCGAATCCTCTCACCCCGACCAGATTCGACATAGAAAAAGCCGGCGCAAGCCGGCTTTTTATTTGGGTGCCCAAGAATCGCAATGCGGTTTCCGGAACCCGGATTTCCCGATTCAATTGCAACCGCCAACGCGCGACGCCGCAGTCTGCGATACGATTGCAAAGTCAATTCGATGCATGGACGGTGGCAACAAAATGGGAAAAATCTTATTGTTCGTTGCGGTGGGCATTCTGGCCTGGTTATTGTTCAAGGGGCTCGGCAAAAAGTTAGGGAAAGGCTCGAAACCCGATGCGTCGTCAACCGGCCCCGAGAAAATGGTGAAATGCGATCTCTGTGGCGTCTTCATGCCGGAGTCCGAAAGCATGCAAATTGATGGCCAGAAGTCTTGCCTGACGCCGAAGCAGTGCTTGCACCGTCAATCTGCGTGAATGACTTAGCGCCAATCGCGCCATGCTAGCTGCGCCCACTCCTGTCGCGCCTCAGAGCCGTCGCGCCGATCCCGTGACGCTCTCCCGCCACGCCGATGCAGTCTGGCCATCGCTGGCCACATTTTGTTCGTACCGCGTAATCATCGCGGTCATTATGGCGCTGTCGGTGTGGGGTTCGCAACGCTATCAGGTGCTGATCGCCGCCTCGCCGACATTGGCGTTGTGGTCGCTTGGATTTTATTTTGTCGCCGCAGTCAGTTTGCTGGGCCTCGCGCATTTGCGTCTGCCGCGACCCACCTTGCATTTGACCGCACAGGTCGCCATCGATGTTGTATGCATCACGCTGCTGATGCACGCTGCAGGCGGCGTCAAGAGCGGCATCGGGTTGTTGCTGCTGGTGACGTTGGCGGCATCGGGATTGGTCGCACGCGGTCGAATAGCGTATTTTCACGCGGCCATCGCCGCACTCGCGGTGTTGCTCGAACAGTCGTGGCAGTTTCTCAGCTTCGATACCGCGCCTACCGACTTTCTCCAGGCGGGCTTACTCGCTGGAAGTTTTTTTCTCATTGCCGGCCTCGGTTACACGTTGGCGAAATATGCACGCGGCGCGGAGAAAATCGCCGAAGAACGCGGCGTCGATTTGGCGAACCTCGCGCAAATCAACGAGCTCGTGATCCGAGATATGCAGGACGGCTTTGTCGTCGTCGACGAAAAAGGTCTGATACGCCAGCACAACCCACAGAGCGAGGCATTGATTGGCGGCTTGAAACTCGCCGGGCAGCGCGCGCTCGCGGAGGCATCGCCCGCGTTGGCGATACAGCTCGAGCAGTGGCGGCGCGATCCGCAGCACAGTTTTTCGATGATGCGCGACGCGAAAACGCAGAAGGAGTATCAACTGCGGTTCATCGCCATCGGCGACGCGAGGCCTGCGCCGACGGTGATATTCATCGAAGACGCGAGCCGCATTCGCGCGCAGGCGCAGCAGATGAAGCTGGTGGCGCTCGGCCGATTGACGGCCAGCATCGCGCATGAAATACGCAATCCGCTTTCAAGTATCAATCACGCCGCCGAATTGCTCGCCGAAGACAGCGAGCAGAGTGCCCGCCGCGTGGAAGACATGCGCCTGCTCACCATCATCCGCGACAACGCGCACCGGCTCGACCGCATGGTCGAAGAAGTGCTCTACCTGAACCGCCGCGACCGGGCCCACCCGGAACCGATCGAGGCGCGGCCCTATCTCGAACGGTTTGTGCAGGATTTTTGCGCCAACGAAAAATTGAGTGCCGAATCGATAGACTTGACGATTGCCACCCAATTGCGGCCATTTTTTGATCGCAGTCATCTGGATCAGGTGCTATGGAATCTGGTGCGCAATGCGCGTCATCATGGCAGCGGAAAACTTGGCGGCATCACGATTTCATTGCACCCCGGCGTGCTGCCGGAAAGTCTGGTGCTTGATGTCGTCGACGATGGCCCCGGCGTTTCCGATGAAGCGTTGCAACATTTGTTCGAGCCGTTTTTCACGACCGATTCCCGGGGTACCGGGCTGGGGTTGTATATTGCGAAGGAACTCGCCGACGTCAATGGCGCGCGGCTTGAATGTATTGTCGATGGACGGCCCGCAAACGCGGGTGCGTGTTTTCGATTGAACATGACGGGAATTCAACCAAAACCATGACGGCCAAACATGTACTGATCGTCGACGACGAAGGCGATATCCGCGAACTGCTCGTGCTCACTCTGATGCGTATGGGCGTGGAGGCGGTGGCGGCGCGCAATTGCGAGGAAGCCTACGCGCGCTTGAATGAGCGACCGTTCGATTTATGCCTTACGGATATGCGCCTGCCCGACGGCGATGGCCTGGCGGTGCTCGCGCACATCGCCGCGAATTACGGCAACACACCGGTCGCGGTAATCACCGCCTACGGCAGCACTGACAATGCGGTGTCGGCATTGAAGGCGGGCGCTTTCGATTACATATCCAAGCCGATTCAATTAAAGCAGCTTCGCGAGGTGATCACGTCGGCGTTAAATCTGCCAAAGACGATGGCAGATCGAGGCGAACGTTCGCGGCGCGGTGCCGCAGCGGATCGTGGCGGAGGCAACGGTGCTGCGACCGTTGCCGGCGCGCCGACGGCCTCTGCAGCCGGCCCGCGTCTGCTGGGGGAATCCGCGCCAATACAGCGTGCCCGCGACATGATTGGCAAACTCGCGCGCAGTCAGGCACCGGTGCATATCGCGGGCGAATCCGGCACCGGCAAGGAGGTCGCGGCGCGCTTGATTCACTCCGGCTCCGCGCGTCGCGAGGCCCCCTTCGTTGCCGTCAACTGCGGTGCGATTCCTGAAAATCTCATGGAAAGTGAATTTTTCGGCTATCGAAAAGGGGCGTTCACAGGTGCAGACGCCGACAAGGAAGGCTTCCTGCATGCGGCGGGCGGCGGCACGCTGTTTCTCGACGAAGTGGGCGATCTGCCATTGCCGATGCAGGTGAAATTGCTGCGCGTGATTCAGGAAAAGAAGGTTCGCAAAGTCGGAGACACGACGGAAGTCGCGGTCGATTTCCGCATCATCTCGGCGACACACAAGAATCTCGCGGAAAAGGTATCCGCCGGCGAATTCCGGCAGGATTTGTTTTACCGACTGAATGTGATCGAGCTCAAGATGCCGAGCCTGCGGGAGATTCCCGAAGACATTCCATTGATGGTCAAGCTCGTGTTGGAACGCATCGCGCAACTCTCCGGGGCCGACATGCCCAGCCTCGGCGACGACGCATTGCTGGCACTGAAAGGCTACGACTATCCCGGCAACGTGCGCGAACTCGAAAATATTCTCGAGCGCGCGATGGCGCTGTGCGATGGCAAACAAATTCGCGCGGCAGATCTTTATCTGACCGAAGAGGGTGCCGCACCCGGCAGCGCCGCCGCAGCGCTCGGCGGCGAACGAACCATTCCGCTGCACGAGTACCTTGATCGTATCGAGCGTGAACAGATTCAGAAGGCGCTGGAGCTCACGCGTTTCAACAAGACTGCGGCGGCGAAAGTGCTGGGAATTACGTTTCGCAGCTTGCGGTATCGGTTGGATCGGTTGGGGATTGACTAAATTGGGGATGTACCCATGGCCAATTTGTATTTCCAATTTCGTGCAATCGGCGAATAAACTCTGCAAGGAGTGCCTACGTGGTTAAGAACAGAAAAACAGAAGGGCACGTGCGGGGAATTTTCGACAAAAATCCAGTTGTGTATGCTGTGCTGTCTATTTTAGTGGCCTGCGGTGGAGTGATTTTGCTTGGCGGACTCTTTCAATCATTCGGCAAACCCAGTCGGCTGGAACACCCAATCAATCAAGAAATCAAGGCGCTGGAAGTGAGGGCGGCTGCCAACTGTGTGTCTGTTTACGGCGCAATCGGCGTGTTTGTATTCCATGACTTGCAAGAATTGCTTGATGCGTATCGTCGTGAAGAAGATTGGAATTCCAAAGTTTCATCCGCAACACAAAGGGCAACAGTACTCAACTCGCTGGCTCAAGCATGTGGTCAGCGTGACCAATTGACGGCGCAAGGCTCTTTGACGCTTCTTGTCGACATTGGAGATCAATTTGCTGGCGTTCTGGCTTTTCTGTACGGATTGGCAAGTCCTCTCTGCAATAGGGCTTGTACCGATAACGCGATCTATTCTTTAGAGAATCAAGCACTCCGAATCAAGCAATTGCTTAAGCAGCACGCTGGATAAGTCGACGAACCAAATTGTCAGACTATTAACGTTGATTGCAGCTACTTATTTCAAGAAACACAAGCACTGGCGCGCCTCAGCAGAGAAAAGTTCATTAGAAGCCGCACCAGTGCTAGGGTTTGATATCTCGCTAAATTGAGTTTTGAACTGCAACCGCAGTGAGTGGGATAATTGCTGGATGAAAAATCTCTTTCAAATTTCCCCCGGAAAACTCACGCTTTCGCAGCTTCGCGATGCCCGCGATGGACACCATCGTTTTGAGTTGGACGATGGTGCTTGGGCGGATATCAACGCGGGTGCCGAAACAGTGGCGCGCATCGTTGCCAAGGGCGAGCCAGCCTATGGCATCAATACTGGATTCGGCAAACTCGCCAACACGCACATTCCGACGCATCAACTCGAAGCGCTGCAACGCAATCTGGTGCTCTCGCACAGCGCTGGTGTGGGCAGGCCGCTCGCCGATGAAGTGGTGCGACTGATTCTGATATTGAAAGTTGCGAGCCTCGCGCGCGGTCGTTCGGGGGTGAGGCCAGTAATTGTGGAATCGTTGTTGCGGCTGTTGAATGCGGACGTTTATCCGATCATTCCTGCCAAGGGTTCCGTCGGCGCATCGGGCGATCTCGCGCCGCTTGCGCATCTGTCGGCGCTGCTGCTGGGGTTGGGTGAGGCGCGCGTGGGCGGCAAGCGTCTCGCCGCGCATGAGGCGCTGATTGCGGCGGGCATGTCGCCGCTCACGCTGGCGCCCAAGGAAGGTCTCGCGTTGTTGAACGGCACGCAGGTCTCCACCGCACTTGCAATCCACGGATTGTTTCAAATCGAGAATGTGTTCTCAGCGGCGATGGTGGCAGGTGCCATGAGTGTGGACGCGGCGATGGGCAGCGATACGCCGTTCGACGCGCGCATCCATGCGTTGCGCGGGCAGCCGGGGCAAATTCACACGGCGGCGTTTTACCGCTCGTTGCTCGACGGCAGCGCGATCCGCGAATCGCATTTGGTGGGCGACGACAAAGTGCAGGATCCGTATTCGTTGCGCTGCCAGCCGCAAGTGATGGGTGCCTGCCTCGATGTCATCTTGAACGCCGCTGCAACACTTGAAATCGAAGCCAATGGCGTGACCGACAATCCACTGGTGTTTCCGGACACCGGCGACGTGCTCTCTGGCGGCAATTTTCACGCCGAGCCGGTGGCGATCGCGGCCGATATTCTCGCCATCGCTGTCGCCGAGATCGGTGCATTGTCCGAGCGGCGTACGGCGTTGCTGGTCGATCCGGGATTGTCCGGATTGCCGCCGTTTCTGGTGAACGACAGCGGACTCAATTCCGGCTATATGATGGCGCAGGTCACGGCGGCGGCGCTGGCGAGCGAGAATAAATCACTCGCGCATCCGGCCTCGGTCGATTCATTGCCGACGTCGGCGAATCAGGAAGATCACGTCAGCATGGCGACCTTCGCCGCTCGCCGCTTGACTGAAATGGCGGAAAACACCACCGGTGTGGTGGCGATCGAATTGCTTGCCGCCGCGCAGGGCATCGATTTGCGTTTGCCGCTGAAGACCTCGCCCGCGCTGCAGCGCGCTTATGCGCAGGTGCGAGCAAAAGTACCTTTCTTCGATCACGACCGCTTGTTGGCACCCGACATCGAGGCCGCATCCGAGTTAATCCGCCACGGGGTCTTCAATGCAATGGTGGAGGGCATTTTCATCAGGACGCGCGCATGACGATCACGCGGCTATTCGCTGCCGATGCGCTATTGCCGGAGGGTTGGCGAAAGAATGTGCGCGTCGACATTGAAGGCGGCTTCATCAAAACGGTTGCAAGCAACGCGACTGCCGAAGGGGCCGAGCGTATTGAAGGCCCGCTGATTCCGGGCATGTGCAATGTGCATTCGCACGCGTTCCAGCGCGCAATGGCGGGATTGACTGAACACGCTGGGCCGGGCGGCGACAATTTCTGGGCATGGCGCGAGTTGATGTACAAATTTCTCGCGCGGATCACGCCGGAAGACAACGAAGCGATTGCCACCCAGCTCTACATCGAAATGCTGAAGGCGGGTTACACTAGCGTGGTTGAATTTCATTATCTTCACCGCGATGAAAAAGGCACCGAATACGCGCGGCCCATCGAGATGGCGGAGCGCATTATGGCCGCCGCCAACACGACGCGGATCGGGCTCACCTTGTTGCCGGTGTTCTACGCTCACGCAACCTTCGGTGGCACGCCGCCCAATGCAGGGCAAACACGTTTCATTCACGATGTGGATTCATTCAACCTATTGCTTGACGACGCTATGGCGCAGCGGAAAAATCATCGCTACCAAGGCACACTGCGCCGCGTCGGCATCGCGCCGCATTCGTTGCGGGCGGCGACACCGGCTGAGTTGAAACAGATATTTGCCCATCTCGATTCGATCGATCCCACCGCACCTGTGCATATCCACGCCGCTGAGCAATTGAAGGAAGTCAACGATTGCCTTTCCTGGAGCCACAAGCGGCCCGTGGCATGGCTGCTGGACAATATGGGCATCAATGCGCGCTGGTGTCTGGTGCATGCAACGCATCTCGACGACGATGAAACGTTTCGCCTGGCCAAGAGTGGTGCCGTGGCGGGCCTGTGTCCGAGCACCGAGGCGAATCTGGGCGACGGTGTTTTCAACGCGCCCGATTACTTTTTGCAAAGCGGTCGCTGGGCGGTTGGCGGCGACAGCCATGTCGGTGTGGACCCGTTTCGTGAGCTTGCCTTGATCGAGTATTCGCAGCGCCTGATCAGCGCGCGGCGCAATATTCTTGCAACCCCCGGGGTCGCCTCGATTGGCGGCGGCCTGTACCGGCAAGCGCTCTCCGGCGGCGCGCAGGCCTCAGGGCAGCGCATCGGCGCCATCGCCGCGCAATGTCACGCCGATCTGCTGGTGTTGAACAGTGACGATGTTGCGTTGGCCGAGCACCAAGGCGACGCGCTGCTCGACGCCGCGATTTTTGGACCCTCGCGCCGGCCGGTGCGCGATGTAATGGCGGGTGGCGCATGGGTGGTACGCGGGGGGCGTCATGCGAACGAGCAACCCGCATTGGCGCAGTATCGTGCGACGTTGAAACGCTTGTTGCATTGAGGTTGGACGCGGTGCAGCCCTTGTCGAATCTCGCCGCCGGTCGACTTTGGACCAATGCGCGTGTTGCCACGATGCAGGGCGACGCGTTGGGCATCATCGAGTGTGGCGCAGTGGTGACCCGCGACAACGTCATTGAGTGGATCGGTGCCGCCAACACCTTGCCCGCCGGCATGGAATACGAGACCAAAACCGATTGCGCCGGCGCATTGATAACGCCGGGATTGATCGATTGCCACACCCATCTGGTGTTTGCCGGCAATCGCGCGAGCGAGTTTGAAATGCGCCTCAATGGCGCCTCGTACGAAGACATTTCGCGTACCGGCGGCGGCATTCTTTCCACGGTGCGTGCGACGCGCGCGGCCAGCGAAGCGGCGTTGTTCGCGCAGAGCGAATCGCGGCTGCATGCATTGATGCGGGAAGGCGTGACGACGGTTGAGATTAAATCCGGCTACGGGCTCGATATTGAAACAGAATCGAAGATGCTGCGCGTGGCGCGAGATTTGGGCGAGAAAAATACGCTTACAGTGCGGACCAGCTTTCTCGGTGCGCACGCAGTGCCGGCGGAGTACATTGGTCGCACGGACGAGTACGTGGATTTCATTAGCGGCGACATGTTGCCCGCCATTGCCGCAGCGGGATTGGCCGATGCGGTCGATGCGTTCTGCGAGAACATTGGATTTTCCAATGCCCACGTGCGGCGAATTTTCGAGGCAGCGCGCGCGCACGGCTTGCCGGTGAAGTTGCATGCGGAACAATTATCCGATTTGGGTGGTGCCCGCCTTGCGGCGGAGTTTGGCGCGCTGTCGGCCGATCATCTGGAACATCTCAACGAGGCGGACGTGAAAGCAATGTCGGATGCCGGCACGGTCGCGGTGCTGTTGCCGGGCGCATTCTATTTCTTGCGCGAAACGCGGCTGCCGCCGATCAGGATGTTGCGGACGCAACGTGTGCCGATCGCAGTCGCAAGCGATCTCAATCCCGGCACCTCACCGATCGTCTCGCTGCTTGCCAACATGCAGATGGCCGCGACGCTGTTCCGATTAACGCCGGTGGAGATCCTGCGCGGCGTCACGGTTCATGCGGCACGCGCGTTGGGATTGGCGGCAAGCCATGGTCGATTGGCCGTCGGCATGCGTGCGGATTTTTGCCTGTGGGAATGTGAGTCGCCCGCCGAGCTGGTGTATTGGTTGGGCGGCATCAAACCCCGGCAAATTGTGTGTGGCGGAGAGGTGCGCCGCAATGGCTGAGTTATGGATGCTCGCGCGTGGCGAAGGCCCGGTCATCATCAACGTGCCCCATGCGGGAACCTTCATTCCGCCGACGATCGTGTCGCGACTCACCGGCGTTGCGCGTCTGAATCCCGACGCCGATTGGCATGTTGAAAAACTCTATCGATCGGTTGCGGCGGGATTCGACGCGACATTGATGTGCGCCACGCATTCGCGCATCGTGGTCGATCTCAACCGTGATCCGGCGGGGGGTGCGCTGTATCCGGGTGCCTCGAATACCGAAATTTGCCCGTTGACGACGTTTCACGACGAGCCTATTTACCAGCGCGGCATGAATCCGGATTCGGCCACAATCGACGCAAGAATTGACGATTACTGGCGACCCTATCACGCGCAATTGTGGCGCGAAATCGAGCGTATCAAGGCGCATTGGGGCTATTGCTTTTTGCTCGATGGCCATTCGATCGTGAGTGTCGCACCACGTTTCTTTCCCGGCAAACTTCCCGACTTGAATCTCGGCACCGCCGATGGCGCGAGTTGCGATGAAGAATTGGCCGAGACGGCGTTCAACGTGCTTTCCGGTTTACGTGGATTCTCGGCGGTTCACAATGGGCGTTTCAAAGGCGGCTACATCACGCGGCATTATGGGCAGCCTGCCGCTGCGGTGCATGCACTGCAACTGGAGATGGCGCAATCGTGCTACATGGATGAAAATGATGCGGAGGAATATCAGGTGACGCGCGCCGCGCCGCTCATTGCGGTGTTGCAGTCTCTGGTACAGGGCCTCACGTCGTGGGCCCCCGCGCCGCACGGATTGAAATTTGGCGAAGCCGCCGGAAAATAGGTACATTGAGATATGTCGTCTCCCGCCCCCGCCCCCGCCAAACCTGTCGTCGCCGTTCCTGCGCTGATCCCCGTGCGCCGCAACCGCACCGAACGCCGCTTGACGGTGCCTGAACTGATAACCGCGCTGCTTGAGGATGCGTACATTTCGCGCGAAGATCATGACCGCGTACTGAAGGATTGGCGCACCTCTGGTTCGGATTCGCATCCCTTGACGGTGTTGGCTGACGCCAAGATCAAGTCATTGAAGCCGCCACTGCGCGCACTGGATATCGAACGGCTCACGGAGTGGGCGGCGGGCCGCGTCGAGATGCCTTACTACCATATCGATCCCTTGAAGATCGACATGCGCGCCGTGACCGAAGTGATGTCGTCCGATTACGCAGCGAAGCGCAACATCCTGCCGGTGGAAGCGCGCGGTCGCGACGTGGTGATTGCGACCTGCGAGCCGTATCTCTCGGCGTGGCAGCGCGAACTCGGCGACATGTTGAAGTACAACATTCAAGTCGTGTTCGCGAGCCCGCTCGATATCAGCCGCTACGTGGGCGAATTCTACAATCTGTCGCGCTCGGTCAAGCGCGCGGAGCGCTCCGATAACGGGATGCCGAAGGTCAACGATTTCGAGCAACTGGTCGAGCTCGGCAAGGCTGGGCGCACGCTGGATGCCAACGATCATCATATTGTCACGCTGGTCGATTGGCTGTGGCAATACGCGTTTGATCAACGTGCATCCGACATTCACGTCGAACCGCGCCGTGATTCCGCCACGGTGCGGTTTCGCATCGATGGCGTATTGCATCAGGTCTATCAGGTGCCCGCCACCGTCGCGAGTGCCATGACGTCGCGCATCAAAATATTGGGGCGCATGGATGTGGTGGAAAAACGCCGGCCGCAGGATGGCCGCATCAAGACGCGCATGCCCGACGGCGAAGAAATCGAATTGCGCCTTTCCACCCTGCCCACCGCGTTTGGCGAAAAACTGGTGATGCGGATCTTTGATCCCGATGTGCTGGTGCGCGATTTTTCCGAGTTGGGATTCTCGCCGGACGACTACGAAAAATGGCAGGGACTGATCGCCAATCCGGGTGGTATTGTGCTGGTGACCGGGCCGACCGGCTCTGGCAAAACCACCACGCTTTATTCAACGTTAAAGCAGCTTGCCACACCCGAAGTGAACGTCTGCACGATCGAAGATCCGATCGAAATGATCGAGCCCGCATTCAACCAGATTCAGGTACAACCGCAGATCGATTTTGGTTTCGCCGAAGGCGTGCGCGCGCTGATGCGTCAAGACCCGGACATCATCATGGTTGGCGAGATTCGCGATTTGGAAACGGCGGAGATGGCGATTCAGTCGGCGTTGACCGGGCATTTGGTGCTGTCAACATTGCACACCAACGATGCGCCCACGGTGGTCACGCGCCTGCTGGATCTGGGTGTCGCACCGTATTTGTTGAACTCAACGCTGCTCGGCGTGATGGCGCAGCGGCTGGTGCGCACGTTGTGTGTGCATTGCAAAGAAAAAATTCCCTTCGACGATCCGGTGAAAGTCAAAATATGGCACGAGACGGTCGCGCCGTGGAAGGGTGATCCGCCAACCGACATTTACAAGCCGGTCGGCTGCCTGGAATGCCGCAATACCGGCTTTACGGGCCGCATCGGCATTTATGAAGTGTTGCTGATGACGCCGGAAATCCGGCGCCTGATTGTCGCCGATGCAGATCTCGCCGCGATCACCGCTGAAGCCTACAAATCGGGCATGAAACCGTTGCGGCTATCCGGCGCGATGAAAGTGGCGCAAGGCATCACGACGCTGGAAGAAGTGTTGAAGGTTGCGCCGCCGCCGGCGTGAGATTGTGTGCGGATCAAGCAGATCGGATTTCGCTTCGATGCGATCCACAAACACTAGCACTGGCGCGGCGATTGGCGGCATTTCGCCCGGAAAGGCTCGCCGATACTAGGGTTTACTGGATCTTCGCTGGAAAGCGATCCAGGATCACGAAGTCCATGGCATGGGCGTTACTTTCGTCGGCGTCACGGTGCTCGCGAGAATATTCGCGCCATTGCGATCGATCCAGTGCCGGAAAAAAAGTATCGCCATCAAGTGTTGTGTCGACTTCCGTGAGATAGATGCGATCCGCCATCGGCAGTGCCGCCGCATAGAGGCTTGCGCCGCCAATCACGAATGCCTGCGTCTCAACCGGCACGCTTACCAGCACCGCATCGAGCGAATTGAACAGTTCGCATCCGTCGGCGCGCCATTCGGGATTCCGGCTCACGACCATATTGCGCCGACCGGGCAGTGGTTTGCCGATCGACTCATAGGTCTTCCGTCCCATGATGACCGGATGGCCTAGCGTCGTTTTCCTGAACCACGCGAAGTCTGCGGGCAAATGCCAGGGCATCTTGTTGTCGATACCAATGACGCGGTTTTTCGCCATCGCAACAATGAGATTGATCGTCATCGTCAGACCGCGATCGGTGCTTTGATGCCGGGATGCGGATCGTAATTTTCGAGCGTGAAATCCTCGTACTTGAACGCGAACAAATCCTTTACGTCGGGGTTCAAGCGCATCGTGGGCGCGTGTCGTGGTGCGCGCGAAAGCTGCTCCCGGGTCTGGTCGAGATGATTCAAATACAAGTGCGCGTCGCCGAGCGTATGGACAAAATCGCCGGGCTTAAGCCCCGTTGCTTGTGCGACCATCAACGTCAATAGCGCGTACGAAGCGATATTGAACGGCACGCCGAGAAATATATCGGCACTGCGTTGATAGAGTTGGCATGAGAGTTTACCGTCGGCGACGTAGAACTGAAACAGCGCGTGGCAGGGTGCCAAGGCCATTTTGGGAATGTCCGCCACGTTCCATGCCGAAACGATGTGCCGCCGCGAATCGGGATTGGCTTTGAGTTGTTTCAGCACCTCGGTGATCTGGTCGATGTGCGTGCCGCCAGGCACCGGCCAGGAGCGCCATTGATGACCGTAGACGGGGCCGAGATTGCCGTCCTGGTCGGCCCACTCGTCCCAGATGGTCACGCCGTTTTCCCTTAGATAGCGGACGTTGGTGTCGCCGTCGAGGAACCACAAGAGCTCGTGAATGATCGAGCGCAAATGCAGCTTCTTGGTCGTCAACAACGGAAAACCGGCACCCAAATCGAAACGCATTTGATAGCCGAATACGGAGCGTGTACCGGTGCCGGTGCGGTCGGACTTCTCGCTGCCGTGCGCGAGCACGTGGCGCATCAACTCAAGGTAAATGGTATCGGCAGGATTGGCGGGTACAGGATGGATTGGTGAAGCGGCGGAGGTCATTGTTGGAAGGCCGGCGAGATTTTTCAGAATGTCGAATGTGGCGTTTGCATTTTACCGAAATGCGCGGACGAGTCCGGGGCTTGCGGTGCGCGTTCTGCGAATGTGTTGCAGCGTCGGCGAAGTTACAATATTCAAATTCCCGTTTAGTGAGAACAAGATGAGTAAACAAATAACGCTAGCCCCCGACATCGCGGTGTCGTCGTCGCTGCCGACTCTCTCGCGCGCCGCGTCGAAGCACCTGCTGGTCATCCATGTCAAAGGATTCGATCTCGCGAAAGTGGCGGGTGCGGACATCCGCGATCGCGCGCGCGCAAGGCGACCCAGGAAAGCGGCGAAGGCGGATTCCGTGGATGCGGCGGCGGTGATGGCCGATGTGGCGGGAAAACTTGTGGTCTGGGCAGAGTACGATGCCGAGGCATCCGCGTTTTCGCGTTTGACCGCGCTGCGCAACGCCGTTGAATTGCTGCTGAAGGAACATCCAGGCGAAGTCGCGGTGCTGATCCACGGCAAAAGTGCGGCGGCCGATCGATGCGCCGCCGATGCGGCCTATGCGCTCGCGGTCAACAGTCAATTCAATCTGGGAAAGCAGGGTGGCCCGAAGGCCCACTTACCGGCACCGCTGCGCGCGATTCAGGTATACGGCGTCAGTCGCGCGTTTGATACCCGCCGTGTGCGAGCGATCGCGGAAGGCAATCTGCACGCGAGATGGTTGACGCTGCGACCGCCGAACGACTTGACGCCCAAACGATTTCGCGATGACATTGAACGCCTTGCCAACACAGAAGGCTGGCGCTGCCGCACTTATGACTTCAATGTGTTGAAGAAAATGGGTGCCGGCGCGTTTTGCGCGGTCGCACAAGGCAGCCCGCATCAGGACGCGGCGATCGTTCGCCTTTCGTATGCGCCAAAACGCATCAAGAAGGGCGGCAAGGCGATCGCGCTGGTCGGCAAAGGAATTTGCATGGACACGGGTGGCCATGGCCTCAAAACCGCCAAGGGCATGTACGGCATGCACGAAGACATGAACGGCGCGGCGGTCGCGATAGGAATTCTCAAGGCAGCGAGCGACATGAAGTTGCCGATTGCGGTCGATGTCTGGCTCGCAATTGCGCAAAACCACATCGGGCCGGACGCGTATCAGCCCGGCGACGTGGTGACTGCGCTCGATGGAACCACAATTGAAGTCGTGCATACCGATGCCGAAGGGCGCATGGTATTGGCCGACACCCTGACGCTCGCCGCCCGCGAGAAGCCGGCGCTGATGATCGATTTCGCCACGCTGACCGGCTCAATGGTGAATGCGCTGGGGACGCGCATGGCGGGGATATTTTCAAACCGGGCGGAATTCGGCACGCTGGCCGTCGAATGCGGTCGCGCGTCGGGAGAGCGGGTGAGTGAATTCCCACTGGAGTCGGATTACGATGCGGCGCTGGACAGCAAGGTGGCCGACATCAAACAATGCTTGATCACGGGCGAAGCCGACGCAATCTATGCGGCGCGATTTCTGGCGCGTTTCACCAACGATATGCCATGGATACACATGGATTTATCCGCGCATCGACACGATGGCGGCTTGGGGGCAGTCAGCGGCGAGGTGACGGGATTCGGTGTGGCGTGGGGTGTTGAATTGCTGGAGAGGCAAGCGGGCGGGCGCTGAGCGGAGTGCCACAAAGCTTTTTGGGGTTATGACGCAATTGCCGAACTAATACTTTCTCGTCAATCGGGAACGGCAAAACTGCTCGCGAGATCCCGACTGCGGCAAATGCTCAATGGGCCGTTATGCGCCTTTTTGCTGTGTGAAGATGATCCATAGACGCGCCAAATCGGCCACGCCGTCGTTGCCTTGCACGGTTTTCAGTGTTTGTACGCCCTTTGATTTTTGCCCGGCTTGAATATAGGCGAGGCCGAGATGAAGTTTGGCGTCTTCGGGCCGGCGCAGGTTACCTTTCTTGATGCCGGCCTCCATCAGCGCGATGCCCTTTTCCGCTTGACCGTTGGCCACGAGTTTTTCGCCGAGTGTGACCAACGCGTTGCCGTCCTTTGCCGCGTTGGCGTCGCTTTCTTCCTGCCCGCCGGCCGTCAATTTCTTTGCGTCCGCCAAGCGTTTTTCGGCGAGGTCTTTAAGGCGTTTGTGTCGCTCCGCCTCGGCACCTTTGCCAAATGATCCGTTGGCATAGCCATCGTCAATGATTTTCTTGCCTTCGGCCGCGAAGCCACCCTGCAAAGCCAACTGCGCCATTTCCATGAAATCATTGGTCGAGGACAAATTGCCCGTCGCCAATTGCAGTCGATAGACATCGAGCGCCAGGCGATCCGAGAATCCCGGCTTTCTCTGCACGCCGGAAATCACGTTTGCCCACAAACTCTTCTTCGGATAATAGTTGAGCATCTTCTCGATCGTCGCC
The DNA here is from genome assembly GCA_031430555.1 of Betaproteobacteria bacterium. Lineage (GTDB taxonomy): Bacteria > Pseudomonadota > Gammaproteobacteria > Burkholderiales > Usitatibacteraceae > UKL13-2. The sequence goes on along the minus strand of JANPBQ010000273.1, from coordinate 8,434 downwards.
GAGTAGCCCGCATTGTTCTTTTGCCGTAAGTAGCTGTTGGCGAGTAGTTGGAGTTTTTCTTCCGAGGGGGTGCGGCCGGCTTTTTCATCGGCATTGACGTCCGCCAACGATTCCTTTGCCGCGTTCGCGAAATCGCCACTCTGAAAGTGCGCCTGAATCATTTGCGTGCGAATCTGTGGATTGGTGCCGCCTTCTTTGTAGTATCGGTTGCCCCATTTGAGCGCGGCGGCGTAATCCTTGTTGTTTGCGTAAAGCTTCACCAGCGTATCGATGATCGACAGCTGGGCGTTTGCCGGTGCCTTGCCTGAATTGATCACTGCCTCGAAGGCCTTGGCGGCGGTGTCGTTCTCGCCTGCGCCCAAGGCGGCGTTGGCGCGCGTCCATTCGATTTGAAACGATTCGTTCGGTGTCTTGCCGGAAACACTATCGACTTCGCGCAGTTTCGACAGCGCATCCTTATAGCGTTTGCCTTTGAGCAATTCCTGCGCCTGTTGCAATGGCTTGCCAACCTCCGGCCGAACTTTCTCCTGCGCATACGCCGCCGGCAGGGCAGCCATCAACAGAGCGGCGGCAAATGCGATGCCGGTTAGAGCGCGTTGGGTCGAAGGAAATGCGTGCATGAATGACTCTCCAATGGAAAACGCAAAACGCGGCCTCGGCCGCGTTTTGCATGGCTTGATATTACTTGACGAACTGTTCGTTGCCGATGATACCGAGTTTCGTGATGCCGAGGCGCTGCGCCGACGCCATCACCATCGCGACATCTTTATATTGCGCAAGTTTGTTTGGCCGCAAATGCACTTCCGGTTGCACCGCTTCAGAGGCCGCCTGCAACAAGCGACCCTCAAGCAAAATGCGGTCGGCAACCACTTCGCCGTTCCACAATACGGTGCCATCGAAATCCACGTCGATACGCACGATGACCGGTTCCGTCAATGGCGGGGGTGGATTGCCGATCGGCATATTGAGCTTCACCGCATGCATCTGGATAGGCAACGTGATGATGAGCATGATGATCAATACCAGCATCACGTCGATCAACGGCGTGGTGTTGATTTCCATCATGACTTCCGGGTCTTTCGAGCCATCGCCTGAACCGACATTCATACCCATGACTGTTTCCTTTCAATTTCCGCGCGCATTCTGACCTCAATACACAATTGGCGGGGGCTCGGTAATGAAACCGATTTTCATGATGCTCGCGCGCTGGCAGGTGTAGACCACCTTGCCGACCGATTCGTAGCGCGCGTTCAAATCGCCGCGGATATGCACTTCCGGTTGCGGTACCAGCACGGCGATCTTGGCGAGCCGTTCAAATAATGCGTCCGTGTCCGGCACCGCTTGCTGTCCCCAAAAAATATCACCGTCCTTGTTGACAGAAATGACAATATTTTCCGGTTTGGTCTCGGTGGGGAGATTGCGTTCCTTCGGCAGATCCACGGGGACGATCTGAATGATCGCCGGGATGGTGATTAGAAAGATGATCAACAACACCAGCATCACGTCCACCAGCGGCGTCGTATTGATGGAGGCAATGACTTCATCTTCGCCACTATCCGACCCTACGTTCATTCCCATAATGGGTTCCTCATACGGGTGTTACGGGTTCAGGTCGCGATTATTTTTTCTTGCCACCGGTGCTCATCAACACGGAATGCAAGTCGGCACTGAAGGCGCGGACTTTTTCCATGGCGACTTTATTGCGGCGAACCAGCCAGTTGTACGAAAGCACTGCCGGCACCGCCACCGCGAGACCAAACGCCGTCATGATCAGCGCCTCACCCACCGGGCCGGCGACTTTGTCGATCGATGCGTTGCCGGAAATCCCGATGGCGGTCAGTGCGTGATAGATCCCCCACACCGTACCGAACAGGCCAACGAACGGCGAGGTCGAGCCAACCGTTGCCAGGAAAGCGAGGCCATCCTGAAGGCGGTTATTCACGTTGTCAGTCGCGCGTTGAATCGACATCGTGACCCACTCGTTCAGGTCAACGTCCGCCATCAATCCGCTATGGTGTTCCGTCGCCTTCATGCCGCTTTCGGCGATGAAGCGAAAGGCGCTGGCCTCACTCAACGTGGAGACGCCTTGTGTCAGCGAAGGGGCGGCCCAGAATTCTTCCCCGGCGTTCTTGGCATCTTTCATCAGTTTGTATTGCTCAAACAATTTGACGATCAGGATGTACCAGCTTCCCATCGACATGATGACGAGGATGATCGCCGTTGTCTTGGTAATAAAATCACCGTCCCGCCACATCGCCTCAATACCATAAGGATTGACGACGGACTCCTTGGTGACGACCGGTCCTGCCGCCGGTGCCGCTTTCGCTGCGGGTTCGGCAGCCTTGGCAGGTTCCGCCGCTGGCGCTTGCGCGATTGCGTCGGACGAATGCAGGGATACCGCAACGGGCGCGAACGGGATCGCGGCCATGATGACGGCAACGAGTAGAGCGGGGATACGATTGATGAATTTCATGAGGCCTCCACTAAAAATTTGAATATTCGATGTGTTTTCTTATGTAAATCGGACAAATTCATTTCTAATCCGCGGGTTCGGGGCGCGGGAAAACTTTCAACCGGGATCAATCCGTCAACTTGAACGAGAATGGCACCTGCACCCTGACGTCTCGGGCTTGCGCGTTGCACTTGAATTGCCGCACTGCGTTGACGGAAACGCTGTTGAAAACCCGGTTGCTGGAAGACTTGACGTCGACATCCTTGATTTCGCCGTTGGTGGCGACGGTGAATTCGACCAGCACCTCGCCTTGAATGCCATCCTTGCGCGCCGCTGCCGGATACTTGATTTCGGTGCGAATCTGCTGGGAATTCGGGCAGGCCGTGCCGACACTCGGCGGTGCGGGCGGTGCCGCCACGACCGGTTTTGGCGGCGCATAAACGGGCGGCGCAATCGGCGTCGGGTTCGAGATGACCGCTTGCACGACAGGCGATGAAATTTGCACCTCCGGCGGCGGCACAAACGTCGGAATAATCTGCACCAGCTTCGGCGGAGGCGGTGGCGGCGTATCGGGAGGCGGCGGCTTTTTGACCTCTTCGATCACCTTGGTCGTCATCGGCTGCTTGATGACCTCTATGGCTTTGCGGGCGAGCCCACTCACCAGCGCATAGCCGACGACCACATGCAAAATGATGACGACGGTGATCCCGGTAGCGTGCTTGCCCGGCTGGCGCTGTTGTTGCGCGTAATCCATTGAACTACCTCCATTTGGCGCTCTGTTATTGGGCGAGCTTGATGGCTACCGAAAAATAGACGCGAATTCTAACCTGTTATTTGCCGACGCGCATCCTTGATACTCAGGTTGCCACAATCGGCGGGTTTCTGCCAAATGGGTATCCAGAAAAACCGCCTGATGAGCATATACATAATATGACACAACTCGCGCGCATTTACTAAGTCGACCTCAATGTCTGGGTGAAACGTGAGTGCCGCGTTGGGCTTTCAGGTTTGAAACGGGAGAGATCGGAAATTGCACGCACCGCTGTGTAATTTTTTCTCCTTGGCATGCAGGGCGCACCGCAATCAGCCGACCCAACAATCCATTGAAAGGTGCCATCCTCTCACTGGTACGATTTGAGGCGGTCGAGTTTTGCAGAATACATTTCGCCCGATTTGCGGGTGGTGCTGTATTCCAACGCGTTAGCGAGATGTTTGCGCGACAGACTCATTTCCCCCAGACCGGAATAGGCGGCCGCAATCCAGAAATGCATTTCGTGATTGTAGGCGTCGCGGGAAATTTCCCTGGCAAAGTGATCCCGCGCGGCCTTGAAATTTCTTTCCTTCATGGAGGCCATGCCAAGATTAAAAAAATGAAACGGCGGATGGGGCTCCAGTGCGGCGATCTTCGCATTCAATCGCGCGGCTTCATTGGCGCGGCCCTGATCACCCAACACCAGCACCAGATTGGACATCACTTGAATGTTGTCCGGTTCGTGCTGAAGAACGTGAGTGAGTGCCAGTTCCGCCTCCACCAGCCCGCCGCGACGACGATAGAGCACGCCGAGCGTGTTGTAGGCGCTCAAGAAACTTGGGTCTTGCACAATGGCCTCGCGTACCCACCAATAGGCATCGCTCACGTTCCCCCGGGCGAGCGCTTCCGCCGCGCGGTTGTTCATGAACATCGCGATGATCGTTTCTTGCGAAAGCGGCGATGCTCTTTGACCACGCGTCTCACCTGCGGGAAGAAAATCAACGGTTATCTGTGAATCGTCAAACTTGTTGCGCAAACTAAGGAGTGGTTTGCCGACAATCAGATTGACGTGCCCAATGGAAAAGTACAAACCGCCACTGCGGGCCCAGGTGTCATCCGTCAATACCCGTTGGAAGGCGACTTGCATGTCCAGTTCCCTGGCGAGTGCGGCGGTCATGATGACCAACGACAGGCAGTTTCCGGTGCGATCTTTGAACGTCTGCGCGGCGTTCCGTGTCTTCGCCGAGTCGTATTCGACTTTCAATTGATTCTTGTTGTACAAGGCGTCGATCAGGCCCTGCTGACGGCCTTTCGCGCGCAAGTGATCGCCAATTTCCGTGTGTACGTAATGCTTCATCTCGTCGCTGAGCGCGAAGACATCGGACGCGTCGATGCGCTTCGTGGGAGCCGAGAAAAGCTGATCATTGAACACATTCGCCGGCCGCACACGCGCACCCGGTGCCGCGCATGAAGCCAGCAAAGTTGTCGCAAGTAGTACTGCCAAAATTTTCAATTTGAACCTCGCGCCAATTGGCGAACCAGGGAATCCCCGATCAAGTCCTTCGACAGGCTCAGGACGAACGGTAACGTATTGAATCCGTTCGTGGTGAGCTTGTCGAACCACCGGCAAATTGGACTTGATCAGGCGTTCCCTTACGGACCAATTCAGCCGCCCCTACATTTGGCCAACACGCGAAACCCTGCACGAAAGTTTCATTGCCGCTGCCGCCACCACCAATCTTACGCTTCGTCCCGGTTGCATTTCAAATACCCAATAAAAAAGCCGCAGGGTTTCCCCTGCGGCTTTGAGACGTCGACAAGAAACTGTCTAGTTTCGTAGGATGGGTGGAGCGCAGCGATACCCATCATGTCCACTCGTAAGAATGAGGGGTATCGCTGCGCTCCACCCATCCTACAACCCATTTTCGGGGGCGTCGCGACGTTAACCGAGTGACATGGCGGGCTGACGTCCATCTTTGTCGATACTTTCGTCGCCAATCTTACGCTTCGTCCCGCTTTAAGTTCAAAAGTCCAAACAAGAAAGCCGCAGGGTAACCCCTGCGGCTTTGAGACTTCGACAAGAAACTGTCTAGGTTTGTTTCTTTAGAAAAACTTGTAGGTGACTGTGCCATATACAAAACGGCCGCGTGGGTCGTATTGGTATACGTCATAGCCGGATTGGAACTGCGAGCCATTGTTGATGAACAGCGGCGGATCCTTATCGAACAAGTTACGCGCACCCAGCGAAAACTTCAGATTCTTGACACCGCTGAAGGTGGCAACCAGATCATAGAGACTCTGGCTGGGCACAAAGTGGCGATTTCCGTTCAGGTCGTTACCATCTTCGTAACCCTTGTAATAGCGCTGCGTCAAGGTCGCGTTGAATGGGCCGGTCGTATATCCCAAGGTCAGGTTATGCTTCCATTTCAGGATCACACCGGTTGCCGAGGCAACCAATGGCGCGCCATCAGGACGCACGATCGTGCCCACGCTCTTCTCAAGTTCGCCGCTGGTGTTGACCAGGTCATACTTGGAAACGTAGGTACCGTTCAAGCCGACATCAATCCGACCGCCGCCAAAATTTTCGCGCCAGCGCAGATCGACATCGATACCCTGCGTCTTGAGCGAGCTCACGTTGCCGTTCAGCTGGCGAATCAAGGTGATTTCGTCGGCACCGTTTACATCCACCAAGGCCGCATAGCCTGCCGCGCCGCGGCGATACCCGGACGCGATTTCCTGCGCGGAAGGTGCCGCAATCAGACCCTTGATTTCGATATTGTAGAAATCGACGCTGGCCGTGACCGACTTGATGGGCGAAAATACCACGCCGAAGCCGAACTGATCCGATTTCTCGGGCTTGAGGAGCGGATTGCCGCCGGCGAGTGAGGTGACCTGAATCTGGCCATTGCCGGGGAACTTCGGATCGACGAACTGTTCCGTTACGTTGATTTGCTGCGGTGTGTACAGATTCGGCAGCGAAGGCGCCTTGAAGCCGGTGCCGATCGAGCCGCGAAGCAGGAATGCGCTCACCGGCTGAAAGCGGCCGCTGGCCTTCCAGTTGGTCGATTTGCCGAAGTCGCTATAGTTGTCTTCGCGGAACGCGAGGGTGCCTTCGATCTGCTTGGTGATGGGCAAATTGGCTTCACCAAATACCGCCCAGACCGTACGCCGCGCATTCACCGGAGTGATCGCGCCGCCGAGACCAATCACGTCACCGGTTAGTGTTGCGGGAGCCGGATCAAGTGTAATCGTTTCGGTACGGGTTTGAACGCCCAAGGCGACGTCGAGCGAACCGCCACCGAGTTGCATGGCAGAACCGGACACCTTGGCATCCACGCCGTCATTGGTCCCCTTGGCGGTAATGGTCGGCCCTTTGTACTTGGTTGCGTTGACCAACGTGGTAATCGCGGGCGACTGTACGCCAAGGGGTGCCCACGGGTTCCACTGGTTGGCTGGATTGTTCAACACCTTGCTCAATTCAAAGATGGATGCAAAACCATCGATCACATTGCCATTGGTCTTGGCGGTATTCATCATGTAACCGATGTCGTAATCCAGATTACCGATGGTACCTTTGGAACCGACCACCACCCGATCCTGCGTCGCAATGTCGTTGGTGGTGCGCGGGCCAAGCAGGAAGGTACGCTGCGAAACCGCCAGTGGCTGGCCGACCATCGCGCCCAAGCCGATCGCATTCAAATAATCCGCTGCGAACTTGTAATTGGGATTGGACGGGTGAATCAGCAAAATGGGATCAACACCGGAACCTGCAAATTTCGGGTTACCGGCATAGAACGCCTGACGCAATGGCGCCGGTTGAATCGCATTGGTAAATTCATTGCGGCCATACAGGCCTTCCACGTATAACTCGGCATTTTCGTTCAGTTTGAATCGGCCGTTTACGGTCGCGCCAGTGAACTCCCGTTTTGGTACCAGACCGACAAATGGCCCGGTATCAAAGGTGCAATTGGGCGCCGTTCTGGTGGTGGCCGGCGCGCCCGCACTGAAGCCCAGACCCGAACGTGGCACCATGCCAATGGACGCGCAGTCCCCTTTGGCAGCGCTTGGATTGCCATAGCCCGTTCCCGAAATACCAAACGGGTTGGCGGCCGATCGACCGTTGGTGCCGGCATCAAACAACGTTGCGCCGCCAGGGAACCGCCAAACGCCTTCAATCCGGCCGGTCTCGGTTGCGCCACCGGCATAAAAAGGCAGATTGGTATCCGACTTGGCATAGGCGCGCTCTGCGCCGAGCAAGTTGCCTTCCTTCTCCATGGTGGCGGACGCCGTTACGGACCAGCGGTCTTTGTTGTAATCGCCAAATCCTCCGACAATGCTGTATTTCTCGCCTTTGGCACCGCCGCCACGGGTCGGTTCACCATAGGTCGCGCTCAACTCCACGCCTTTGTAATCCTTGCGCAGGATGAAGTTCACCACGCCGCCGATGGCATCACTGCCATACACGCCGGATGCACCATCCTGCAGCACCTCAACGCGCTCAATGGCGGACAAGGGAATCGCGTTGGTGTTCACGGCGCCGACTTGAGTTCCGGGAAACACCGAGAGGCGGCGACCATTGACCAGAATCAGCGTCTTATCCGAGCCGAGACCGCGCAAGGACACGGCGGATTGTCCATACGTCGTCAAGCCCGATTGACCGGCAGTGGCTATACCGCCAGCGGAGGACACCGCGGTGATTTGATTGAGCAACTCTTCGGTAGAGGTAACACCGCTCTTTTCGATATCGGCGCGCGTGACGACCGTCACCGGCAACGCGGTCTCGGCATCGACCCGCTTGATGCTGGAGCCCGTCACTTCGATCCGCTCGGCTTTTTGCGGGGCTTCTGCGGTTTGCGCGTATACCGAAGGTGCTGCCATCAGTGACAGCGCAAGTCCTGTGGCAACGACGCATGGCTTCAACGCAAATGCGTTTGCCGGCTGTTTGTATTTACTCATTAATGCCTCCTAGTTGAAGTGGTGTTACTCAGGCAAAACGTTCGACCCGACTTGGCTCATGCGATGCGATGTAGCGCCTATTCAGGGCCGATTGTTGTCTTGATAAATGTTCGAAAAGCCATCCGACGTCTCATTGCAATGTGTTGCCGAAACGACGCGTATGACACAAATTGGAACAATGGCTTTCCAGTAAATGAAGAATAACGGCTGTGGCGCTCTAATTCCAACACTGCATGCCAATTAGTCCGCAAATGTTGCATGTACGCAACAAATTG
>JANPBQ010000272.1:0-2742 GCA_031430555.1 Betaproteobacteria bacterium | reverse complement strand
CTCGAACGACATCGATTTGTCTTTGTGCGTCACGTCTTTCGGCAAGGCCGCGACTTTCAGGCTGTCGGGCAGTTGAAGCGAAATTTCTTCAATGCTGGTTTGCGAGCCGCACTTGAAAGGAGTTCTGCGCTCAGGCTTGTTCAAATCGCCGGTTACCACCGAGGTCGCAACACCCGCGACAATCAACCCGCGTGGAAACGGAAATGCGCCGGGACTGTCGAGTGTAACGGCGTCCTTGATTTCGTATTTTGCTGAAAACGCGAACGGCACGGCGAGGTCGGTCGGCGAACTGCTCGCATACGTACCCTCGCCTTTGTTCGCCAGCATGCGTGTGACCAGCTTGTCCTTCTGATTGGCGGGCACCGATGCGATTTGTCCACGCAAGATACTTTCAATGGCGCCGGTCGAGACGATTTCCGAGCGCCCGGAAATCGAACCATCGGCCTTCAAGGTCATATCCACGCGATTCAATACCGTGTCCGCTTTAGCGTCGGCGTGCGGGGTATTCGCGAGCAACCCATTGGTGACCAGCAACACCGGTTTCCCCGCGTCGCCATTGGGCAGCGTGCCGAAGCGGTTGTGCGATGCGGTGCCGTCAAGATACATATCGAGTTTCGGCACGTACGTAATCGCATGATTGAAGGCGCCGACCACCGGAATTCCCGGCAACTTGAACGTTGGCATGGTGTTGATCAATACCGGCGTGGTCTCGATGCCCTTCGCGCGCAGGAGTGACTCGAGAATGACGGTGTGATCCTTGCAATCGCCGTACTTGGTTTTGAGGATGTCGGCGGTATCGCGCGGCACGAAGCCACCCAGCCCCAGAAACACGGCCACATAGCGGACGTTCTGCGCGACCCAGTGGTAGATCGCCTGCGTCTGCGCGCGCGGCTCGGTGATGCCCTTGGTGATTTCGTCGGCGAGCGTCTGAATCTCTGGCGTCACGTTGACTTTGTCGGCGGCGCGCTCGCGATAGGCTTTGGCAAGCGCCGGCCAATCGGCGAAGCTGGATATCGCGATGTAGGGATTGACCTCGGCCCCCATCAGTTGAAACGGCTCCGGCACTTGGGCTTCCGCGTTCGAATACTTCCACTCCCATTGCGCGCGACCGTCCTTGTCGGCGACTTTTCCGCCGGGCACGTCGCGCGATTCCGCTTTCAACGGATAACCGATCGGCGCACTGACGCGCAACAAATACGATTCGGTCGCGATCTGCAAGGGAATCGCCTCAAACACAGAAAAGTGATTGGGAAAATGCGGCGTCTTCTGTTTGATGTGCGTGCGGAAATATAACTTTCCGCCGGGCTGCGGCTCGGGGAAGACGATGATCTTGTATTTGATGTCGTTGAACATCGGCGCATTCACCGCCACCGGCGCCGCCTGCGTGAAGATCTTGTCGGCGGGCACATCGATGCGCGTGCCATCGGCCTTCAACGTGTACGCCTCCACTACCTCCAACGATTGCAAGCTGTCGCTGTACGGAATCGGCACCTGCCCCGAACCCTTTGCACCCCGCTCGGTGACGAGGCGGATCAAAATTTCGCCCACTTGCGAAAAAGTTCCATCCGCGCTGACGTCGACGGTGCGCACGGCTCTTTCGAGGACGACGTCATTGGCGGCATGTGCGAGGGGTGCGCAAAGCAATGCGACCGATGTGATGGCGAGACCTGCCGCCAAAGCGCGATTACGTATTTTCATGGGGGCATCCGTGGCGAGCGCGTTTGGGTGGACGAGGGAGACAGTGTAGTGCAATGGCCGACTGCGAGGCTTATGGTGGATACCCCGGTCATGCCGCTATCGCATTGGAAAGAACACGCTGTGCTACTTAGCTTGACCCCAACCCTATGCTTTCCTATGCGTTCGCGCCTTATGGAGGAACCGCGTCCGCCGCCGTGGACAAAATCAATGGCAGCAGCGCATTTGTTGTGAGAAATTCGTTCGACCACTTGACACCGGCCAGCGAATATGTGGCCCCTTATTTTTGTCGATCCGGCGGATTCTTCGTTGGTTGGGGCGGGTGATAACGATTCCACTTAGGCATTGTTGGTCCATCGCGAATTTGTAAGACTGTTTCGCCCGGTGCCATTTCTTTGGGACATGGGCCTCTGTATTTGAAGCGCCGCGTATTGGCCATCTCGTTCAATGGTATGGAGATGTCTACGTTTACTATCTCTGCCCGCGTAAATTCGCGGACAAAATTTCCCTTGAAGGTAATTCGAGAGTTGACCGTAACGCCATAGTCCTTAGTACAAATAGCGGTATAAGAAATGAGGCTCTTCCCAGATTGCAAATCGTTGATTTTGCAAGTTCGACGCTTGGTTTCTAACTCTTTCTGCGCCAGTTTGACTTCCTGCATTTTGGGGCCAACGCATCGACTTTCAGTGCTCTCAAAGCCTTTGCGCGTCGAATCCGGAAGTAGGTACTTTACGAAAACCCCTGTTCAGCTTGGGTTTTCGTAACGTACATACTTCCGAACTTTTACCTCAAACTCCGCACCTGTGCTGATGTCTTTCCGGTTCGTATTCTGCAATCCACACGCCCGCGATGCCAACGCCACATCCGCTCCCGCAAGGATCAGCGCATCACGACCCGATCACGCCACCGTCATTCTTGGTGATCACAATGGTTGCCGCGCGCGGGCGCGCATTGCCGCCGTCGGGCCAGTGGCTGCGGTACGTGGCGGGGTTGGCGAGAACTTCGCTGGGCCCAGTTGGCCCGGTCTGGTTGCGATACGCCACATTG
>JANPBQ010000271.1:0-38943 GCA_031430555.1 Betaproteobacteria bacterium | reverse complement strand
ACTGCTTTTTCGCCGGGAATCACCGCCGCCGGCAACGCCTTCGGCTTCAATTCAGTTGCGACATGGAACCATTCATTCGACCCCTGGCTGCCCTTGCGGCTGATGGAACGTTGGGATGCATTTTGAAACAACGGCGATTGTTCCAGCGCTTCAATCACCTTGGACACGGCCAATGCTTCGCCGATCAGCGTGACTTCGCGGGTCTTGCCGGTCGATTTCAGATCAAAACTTTGCGCAACGGTCGTATCCGGCGAGATTCTCGTCAACTCCTCCAATACCGCGATCGAAGAATGCGTGCTTTGTTTTCTACCGGTGATGTAATTGTGTTCGTTGGCGAGTTTGATGTATTCGTCGTTCAGGCGTTGGCTCACCGCATAGTCCGCGCTCGCCTTGGCAACCAGGGGATTGAGGGCAATGACCGACTCGCGCTTTTGCCAGATCGGCAACAGCAATGCGATCAGCATGAGCATCGTCGCCAGCGCAAGCAGCGCGAGGTTCAATCTCAATAAGTTGCCCCACTTTCGGGACGGCTTATCCCCGGCAGGCAGCAGCTCGATCGACTGCCCGAGGGTATCTGCGTCGGCTATGCCCACGCTTTCGACCGACAAACCCGCCTGCCGCACCAACGCCAGCAAGGGGTCCACCAAATTTCGCGCCGCGACCGCCAGCAGCACGTCGATGGAATCGCGTTGCAAATCGCGCTTGCGAAGTTTGACGTCGAAATACGCTTGCGCCGCCGTGAACGGGGTATGCCGATCCAGCTCAAAGCCCATGACGTCGCGCAGATTTTCTTCAACGGCCGCAGGCAGGATGATGCTCTTCTGCAATACCTGGCGAGGATCCAGCAACACGCGGATCTGCGTATTGCCTTTCGCGCGCAATTCGCGCAGCAATGGATGTGTCGTCACCTCACTGGCGGCAATAGTCGCCGTTACAGTCAATTTGCCGGCATCGAGACGCACCAGATGAACGCCGGCGCCATCGATCATCAGATCGGTCACTGCCACGTCACCCACCAGCCAACTCATCAGGCGCGGCGGTATCAGCGCGCGAAGCTCGCCGATCCACCAGTGCCAAACGCCATTCGGGCGCGGGGCAATCGGCGCGGGTGCCACTGTAGCGGCCGCAGCCAGGGTCAAGGCGTCACTCATGTCGAAAAATACACGTCGATTGATCCGGTTTCACTGTTTCATTTCTCTATTTTGCCAAAGCATTGGTTGGCGAATTCTCGGCCGCCACTGGGGTGACGGGCGGCGCGGAGGGATCCTGCGGCGTTCCCTCGCGCCAGCGCAGGAAGGTATAGGAACGCCTCGGAAAGGGCAAGCGCAACACCACCGCCTCACGCACGAACGAGTTGCCGTCTTCACTGCTGGCTTCGACACGGATATTCATCACGCCGTTCCCGAACGACGGAAATAACAGCGAGGCCGGCGTGAAAACAGGTATCGGCAGCTTGTTGATGCGCGCCTGTTCGCGCTGGCTCAGGTACTCATCGACTTGCAAATCCGTGACGCCCGGAACCGCGCGCAGCACGTCGCGCGACGCGATCTGCGAATTGATTCCCCCCTGCCGGGAATAGATGGTGATCAGCGGCGCGATGCGTTGATACAACGCGGCCGTCATGCCCAGCACCCGCCGCAGCTCTTCGATCGACTGAAACACCGCATTGGCCGGTTTGTAGGTCAATCCGGCGGCCAGGTATTCCGCTTCCTCTGCACCGCGAGGCCGCTTCAGCGAATCCGGGTCGCGCCAATCCAGAATCGCCTCCATCAACGCCACAGCTTCATCCTCAGTCGCACCTTGCGAGCGGAACAATCCGCGCATCAGCGCTTCATTGCCGACATTGATGTCGATCTTGCCCGATTCGTCGAGAATACTGATGCGCATGGCTTGTCCGTTGAAGCTCCAATCTTGCGGAACGCCTGCCGCGTTCCAGCGATCCGGCATTTGCGGTGGCTTGGCCATTTCCAGAATCGCACGTTGCACGCCAGCATTCGCGGCGGCTTCGAGTTTCGCGCGCGCAACCGAATTGCCGACAATGTTGATTTCGGTGCGCATCGCGTGGATGAACGATGACGCGATCAACATCAGCAAGGTCAAAATCCACAGCACGATGATGAGCGCAATGCCGGATTGGAATGGATCGGGGTGAGGACGATTGACGCGCATCGTGTGCTGGCTCATGCTCATGCTCGCCGCGCCGGACACTGGCGCTGAAACGCGTTTTCATAACAGCCGGCCTCTTCGCCCAATTTGAGCGCCACCACCAACGCTGGCGCATCGCGACCAACGTCGGTCTTGATGGAAATTTTCACCAGCAGCGGCACGCGCAATGGCAGGTTCCATTCATCCGCCCATTTCGCCTCCGCCGTGTCGTTCTCTGCGCCGAAGTAGGTAATCTCGATTTCTTTGACCCCGTCGATCAATCGTGTCGGCTTGGCTGCATCGAGGCCACCGAAATCTTTGGCGTGCAAATCGAAATTCTCGCGCTTAAGAAACAGCGATTGCCGGCGCTTGCCGTCGTGGCCTTCGTCGTCGGCGACATACAAGTGGCCCCATTGCAGCCCACCTTCCTTCACCGCCGAGCCGAGATTCAAGGAGGACACAAATTTGATCTCTTTCTTGCCACCTTCAAACGCAATTTTCGATTCCGGGATGCCGCGCCAACGCACCGGGAAAACCTGTCCCAATTCGCGGCGCAGAAAACCCTGCACGATGCGTTGATGGCTCGCCTCGCCCGCGCGCGCATCGCCCGTGTCCCAGGCGCGCAGGCCGATATTCAACGCCGAATAAATCAGGATCAGCAACACGCCGAGCAAGGTGAGCCCGATCAGCATTTCCAGCAGCGTGAACCCACGAATTTGCGCGCGCGTTGGAGTGGCTCCGCTCATGACGGCCCTCCGATGCGCGGTGCAATTTGCAACGTGGACAAGGTCACCACGCGTTCTTTGCGGTCATCGCTCGCGAACGTCACGCGCGTCTCGATTTCGTAGAGCTGCGAGAAATGCTGCTTCTCGAAATCGAGCGCTTGCTGATCGCGCGGTGCGGGATCGACGTAAGGCTTGACCGTGACCTGCCACGCATAGTCGTCATCGAATTTGCCGCTGGTCGTACCCTCTTTCAGTGCCTCCTCCAGCCCCATCGCGGCGAGCTTGGATTCAGCGTGCATTGCCGCCTTGGCGTAATGGTCGGCGAGCGACGCGCCATTCACACCGCGCGAAAAAATTTGCATCATCACGCCGAGCGCCACCGAGAAGAGCGTGAACGCGACCAGCACTTCCAGCAACGAAAAGCCCGCCGCGCGACGAGGTTGCGCACGTCCGCAAGCCGCGCGCTTTGCGGGACAAATGGTCGGAAACGCCCTATCCATGGGCGTCTCCGAGGCAATGCCGTGAAGAACGTCTATCCACGGGCGTCTCCAGCCGGCCCATCCTTGATGGTGACGTGCCCTGTCAACCAATCGACATCGACTTCAAACGCCCGGCCACCCGCGCCCACCGTGACGCGTCCGCCATTGGACGAGCCGTCGGGATAAAAGCGGATCGAGCCGACTTTGTCGGTGATCAAATCGGCCTGCGACGTGTAGAGTTTGACATCAAGTTTCTCGTGCAACTTATGCGTCTTGGGATCGTTTTGCACCAAGAATTCGCGACTCTCCAGATCGAGCGTCATCACCGCCTCGCGCCGCGTGTTGATCGCCGCATCGCGTGTCAATCGAAGCCCCGTCGCGACCGCACGCGCGTTGGAACGCAGCTCCGCACCCGAGACGCCCGAGAACACCATCTTGGGCAGGAGCGTGTAGGCGAGGCCCATGATGACGATCACGACGACCAGCTCGAGTAACGAGTAACCGTGCTGCAAGCGATGCGTGCGATCGATCATATTCACGTGCATGGACGTCTCAAATTTTCCAAGCGTGCGGATGAATAATCATTCCCAGGATCGGATGTCTTTGTTGGCCGGCCCCTCGCCACCTTCTTGCCCATCTGCGCCGAGCGAGACGATCTCGTAGGGCCGATTGTCGGTTCCCGGGGAGCGATAGATGAGATCGTTTTTCCACGGGTCCTTCAACTCGTCCGCATTTTTTACATACGGGCCGTTCCAGCCAGTCACACCCGATGGCGCGATCAGCAGCGCCTTCAGGCCATCGCCCGTCGTCGGGTACTTGCCGGTATCGAGTTTGTACAAATCGAGCACTCCGCCCAGCGCAGTGATTTTGCTCTTGGCGATACGTCCTTGCGCCTGATCCTGTTTGCCGAAAATCGCCGTCGCCGCCCAGCCGACAATCAGGCCGATGATGGTGATGACGACGATAATTTCGATCAGCGAAAATCCTTGCGATCGACGGTATTGAGAGCTTGCATTCATAACAACTCCAGCGGGAAAAAGTGAAATCACAGCGGAATATCCATGAGATCGAACATGGCCACCAGTATCGACATGATGATGCCGCCGATCAGCAGCGCCAGCCCGACGATCATTACCGGCTCAATCAGCGCCAGCGCACGCTTGATCGCCGCCGCCACTTCGCGGTCATAAACTTCGGCGACCTGTACCAGCATTTCATCGAGCTTGCCGGTCTCTTCACCGACGCCGATCATCTGCACCGCGAGCTTCGGGAACACGTCCGCTTCCATCATCGGCTTGGCCATGCCACGGCCTTCCTTCAGATCGCGCGATACACCATCCACCGCGTCGCGAAACACGGCATTGCCCAGCGTGTCCTTGAGAATAGACAGGCCCGCGAGCAAGGGCACGCCGTTTTGCAGAAGCGTGCCGAGCGAACGTGAGAACCGCGCCATCTCGACCTTGCCGATCAGATTGCCCATCACCGGCCAGCGCAGAAATTTCGCGTCCCAGCGCGCGCGCGAAACCGGGTTGGTGAGCGAGCGTTTCAACATCCACAACGCGAGCACAACACCCGCCAATATCAGCGGCCAGTTCTTGCGGAGGAAAATGCCGGTCGTCAGCACCATATCGGTCGCGAACGGCAATGCCTTGCCGGATTGATCAAAAATCTGTTTGAACTGCGGCACCACAAAGACCACCAGAATCAGCACCGACGCCACCGCCACCACAAACAAGATGGCCGGATAAATCAATGCCGACACCACGCTTTCCTTCAATTCGGCGGCGCGTTCCATGTAATCGGCCAGGCGCTGCATCACATTACCGAGCGAGCCGCCCGCTTCGCCGGCCTTCACCATGTTGATATAGAAACGCGAAAACACATCGCGGTGTTTGTCGAGCGCTTTCGACAATGAACTGCCGCCGCGGACTTCGTTGCGAATCGCGTTCAGCAATTCACGGACACTTTTTTTCTCGGCCAAATTGATGAGAATTTCCAGCCCGCGATCCAGTGGCAAGCCGGCGCGCAGCAACGTCGCAAGTTCACGCGTCATCGCCCCCAGATCGCCTTGGCCGACTTTGCCGCGACCGCCGAAAAGGGATGCGCCGCCGCCGGTTGCCGCCGCCACATTCACGCTTTTTCCCGCCGACGCAACGCCTTCGGCGGTGACTTCCGCCGCCCGGATCGGGATCAGCCCGAGCGATTGCAAATGCGCGATCACGCCGGAATGCGTGGCACCTTCGAGTACACCTTCCTTGAGTTCGCCGGCGTGGGAGACCGCCTTGTACTGAAACATCGGCATCGGTTATTCCGTATTTACTCTTTATCAGTCTTCGCGCGTCACGCGCAATACTTCTTCGATGGTGGTCACGCCGCTGACGGCTTGCTTGAGACCGTTTTCATACATGGTCTCCATGCCTTCGCCGATCGCGGCGGTGCGCAGTTCGGAGGAGGTTGCGTGGCGCATGATCAGGCTTCTCAAGGTATCGGTCATCGGCAGCACTTCCATGATCGATTGCCGACCGAAGTAACCGGTGTGCGCGCAGTGTTCACAGCCTTTGGCGTGATAAAGCGTGAGCGGGGCATTGTCCGCCGCCGCTGCTCTCGGCCTGAACCGCAACAAGCCCAATTCTTTGACGACTTCATCGACTGGATGGTAAGGCTCGCGGCAATGAACGCAAAGCGTGCGCACCAGACGCTGCGCTTGGATGCCGACGATTGTGGAGGTCAGCAAGTAATCCTCGACCCCCATATCGAGCAGACGATTGATGGTCGCGGCGGCGTCGTTGGTGTGAATCGTGGACAGCACCATGTGTCCCGTCAATGCCGATTGCACGGCGATTTGCGCGGTCTCCAAGTCGCGGATCTCACCAATCATGATCACGTCCGGATCCTGTCGCACGATCGAGCGCAAAGCATTCGCGAACGTGAGATCGATCTGGGGTTTGACCTGAATCTGGTTGATGCCCGCCATCTGGTATTCGACCGGATCCTCTACCGTCAGGATTTTCACGTCCGGCTTGTTGAGTCGCGCGAGCGCGGTATAGAGCGTGGTGGTTTTTCCGCTGCCGGTCGGCCCGGTAACCAACAATATGCCGTGCGGCTGATCGAGAATCGAGATGAAGACCTTCAGGTTCTCGTCATCGAATCCGAGCGCATGAAAATCGAGCGCCACACCGCCTTTATCCAGAATCCGCATCACCACCGATTCGCCATGCATCGTGGGTACCGTCGACACCCGCAAATCGATTTCCTTGCCTTGCACGCGCAATTTGATGCGTCCGTCCTGCGGCAAACGCCGCTCGGCAATATCGAGGGTGGCCATGATTTTGATGCGCGAAATCACTGCGGCGGACAATCGTCGCGGCGGTGATTCGGTTTCGTGCAACACGCCGTCGATGCGATAGCGCACGATTAATTGATTCTCGAACGGCTCGATGTGGATATCCGAGGCTCTGCGCTCGAGCGCGTGATTGATGATCAGATTCACGAGGCGAATCACCGGTGCTTCGGAGGCAAGATCCTTCAGTTGTTCGATGTCACCGAAATCCTGCTCGTCGTCGCGCGTCGCGATGTTGTCGACGATCTGCCCCATCGAGGATTTGCCGCTGCCGTAGAGCCTTTCGTAGACGGTTTCGAAATCAGTCGACGACAACAGTTTCGGCACGATGCGTTTTTGCGTTGCAGCCGCCATCGCATTGAGCGTGAAAGTGTCCGCGGGATCGATCATCGCGAGCACCACTTCGCTTTCCGTTTCCATTACAGGAATCGCGCGCACTTCTTGCAAAAAACGCGGTGATACCATTTCTTCCAGGATGGGCAACTCGGGAAATTCACCCGCCTCAACAATGGTCCAACCCTTCTGTTGCGCCAGCGCTTCCGCCAAATCGCGACCGGAAAGCATGCCCATGCGGGTAAGAATGGAGCCCAATTTTTCCGGGGCGTCGGTCGCGTTCACGGCGGATTCCTGCACTTTGAGCGCGCGATCCAAATTCACCGGATCGAGTTTTCCCTGCGCAATGAGGATCTCACCGAGTTTTTGCGGCGCGCTTTCCGGAAACATGACCTGCGGGGGATCGGTCACCATTTCGGCGCCGGTTTCAAGTGGGTTGAGCAAAACGATGCCTTTGATTATTAAGCAAAAACCAAGTCTTGTAGTATAGCAGCGGCATCATTGGCAATGCGCTGCGAATGCGAGGTAGAGGTATTAAATGCGAATGCGCGCTAAAGGGACAGCGATGCGCGCAAAAGAGTTCGCCACAATCTGCAATACGTGCAGAAAACGCTACCGTCAGCATCACTTCCTGCACAGGCGGTATCCGAATTGCCTCCTTCAGCGAATTCCAGGTAAATTTATTCACGCTACAATCCTGACCAACCGGTCAGCTTGAACAATATGCCGGCACGGAGGTCACGCATGTCCGATCACATCGTTCTGAGCTCACACCCGAAAGCGCCGCACAACCGGCGCGCGGGCTCGTTTTTCGACATCCGCTGGGGTGCCGCAACGGCAACCGAACGCGGACCCGTCATCGCGAGCCTGACCGACGCCACGCAGCGCAACGCAATCGGTACGCATTCGGGTGCCTATGCGGTCTACCGCGCATTAGCCGTTGCGTCGGGTGCGTTGCAACGAGACCACCGACCCGATCTCACCGACACGGCACCGGCGGAATCGATCGGCCCGCATCCGCAATGGGCCGACCCAGACAAGATTGTCTCGATGGATCCGTGGGGCCACATTATCGCGAGCGCATTCGCCGCCGAAATCGCCTCGGGTGCCGACGTGCGGCCGACCATTGCGATCACCAAAGCGCATATCAACATGCCGGAACTGAAAGCGGCGATTGTGGCCGACCGATTGAAGCCCGATGGCGATATCCTCACAGACAATGGCGACGTGAAAGTGACCAAGGCAGCGATCGATCCGGTGTGGTATTTGCCCGGCCTCGCCAACCGGTTCAAGGTCAAGGAGAGTGCGCTGCGGCGTGCGCTGTTTGAACAAACTGCCGGCATGTTTCCAGAACTGGTTACGCGGCCCGATTTAAAAGTGTTTCTACCGCCCATCGGCGGCATGACGCTGTATTTTTTCGGCGACGTCTCGAAGCTCGGCAAGGTGGACACCAAAATCGCCTGCCGGCTGCACGATGAATGCAATGGCTCGGACGTGTTCGGCTCCGACATCTGCACTTGCCGGCCCTATCTCGCGCATGGCATCGAAGTTTGCATCGAGATGGCGCAGCAAGGCGGTGTGGGTGTGGTCATTTACAACCGCAAGGAAGGCCGCGCGCTGGGCGAAGTCACCAAGTTTCTGGTCTACAACGCGCGTAAACGCCAGGCCGGCGGCGACCGGGCGGAGACCTATTTCGCGCGCACCGAATGCGTCGCCGGCGTGCAGGACATGCGCTTTCAGGAATTGATGCCCGACGTGTTTCATTGGCTGGGCATCACCCGCATCGATCGTTGGGCGTCGATGAGCGATATGAAACACGGCGCGCTGGTCGAGCAGGGCATCGAAGTGATTGAGCGCGTACCGATTCCGGATGAACTGATTCCGGCCGATGCGAGAGTGGAAATGGATGCCAAAAAAGCGGCCGGTTATTTTTCCAATTACATGCCCGACGCCGAGGAGCTCTCCGTCGCAAAGGGTCGCGGATTGGAAGAGTGAATCCGCCGATGGGACAAGCGCGGAAAGTGATTGCGTGAGCGGCTGGCACACGCCGGTGCCGGTGGATCATCCCGCCGCAACGTGGTTGAGCGCGGCGGCGGTGCGACGGCACTGCCAACAAATTTTTTCCCATGTTGTGGAGGGCGGTTCACCACATTTCGTCTGGCACGCCAATCGCCTGCAAGTTGCCGCCGCCTATGTCGCCGACGTGATTCGCGCGCGCTACCCGGATTTGATTGTGCCGTATCACAGCCGCTGGCGGCATTTTGAAGCAGGCGGCGTGGATCGCTGGGGCGCAATCTCGGGGGTGCAGCGGCTTGCCGGCGCGGAACGCGCCCGCGTGCGCATCGATCTCGTCATTCCGAGTGTGTTGCTCGACGCCGGTGCCGGCGCGGCGTGGCGATATCAGGATGGCGCAACAGGGCAAATACTTACGCGCTCCGAAGGCTTAGGCGTGGCCAGCCTCGCGTTGTTCGCGGCGGGCCGCTTATCGAACGATGCATCGCAGCCATTGCGCAGCGATGCGGCGGCACTTTCGCGGATTCGCGCGGAAGATATTGCCGACGCATTTCAGGTGTCGGAAACCAATCCCTTGGTCGGTCTGCAAGGACGTGCCGCATTGCTCACGCGCCTGGGCGAGGTTGCCGCCGCGACACCCGCTGTATTTGGCGCCCCGGCAAGGCTCGGCAACCTCTACGACTACTTGATCGCTCATGCACGCGACAACAAAATCGCCGCCGATTTTATTCTCGGCACCGTGTTGCGTGCGCTCGGCCCGGTGTGGCCCTCACGCTTGTCGCTGGACGGCGTGGCGCTCGGCGATTGCTGGCCACATCCCGCCGCCGAGGGGGGCCGAGCGCCTTTCCACAAACTCTCGCAATGGCTGACGTATTCGTTGCTGGAACCGCTGGAGGAGGCGGGGCTCACGGTGACCGGGCTCGACACGCTCACCGGACTGCCGGAATATCGCAATGGCGGATTGCTACTGGATCTCGGCGTCATTGCCGCGCGCGACCCGACATTCCATACGCGGCCGCTTCGCATCGACGATGAGGCCGTCATTGAATGGCGCGCCCTCACGGTGGCGGGTCTCGATGTGCTGGCACCGATGGTGCGCGACGCCTTGGGACTTACCGCCACGCAATTTCCACTGGCGCGAGTGCTCGAAGGCGGCACCTGGGCAGCCGGCCGAAAGATCGCCGCAGCAATGCGCCCCGGCGGCGCGTCGCCGGTCAATATTGTCAGCGACGGCACGGTATTCTGAACGGCAAATCAATAAAAACGAGGAGAGCGACATGCACCCCGAATTCCCCAACCTGAATGTCATCGATCATCCACTGCTGAAGCATAAGCTCACTTTTTTGCGCCGCCAGGAAACCTCGACGGCCGGATTTCGCCGACTCGTGAAAGAAATCGCGCAGATGCTTTGTTACGAAGTCACGCGCGATCTGCCGACCGAAAATGTCCGCATCGCCACGCCGATCGCGGAAATCGATTCGCCGGTGATCTCGGGGAAGAAACAATGCATCGTCTCGATCCTGCGCGCCGGCAACGGCATGCTGGATGGCATGTTGGAATTGCTGCCTGCGGCGCGCGTCGGGCACATCGGCTTGTATCGCGCCCCGGAAACCCTGGAGCCGGTCGAATATTATTTCAAGGTGCCGGAAGATATTGCGGAACGATTGGTGATCGTGGTGGACCCGATGCTGGCGACGGGAAATTCGGCCGTCGCCGCGCTCGATCGCTTGAAGGAATATGGCGTGACCAGCATGAAATTCGTGTGTTTGTTGGCGGCACCGGAAGGTGTGAAAAACATGCTCGAACATCACCCGGATGTGTCGATCACCACCGCCTCGCTCGATGAAAAACTCAACGATCATGGCTACATCGTGCCGGGACTCGGCGATGCCGGCGACCGAATCTTTGGCACGCGCTGACACCCCACGCGCGGGTGACGTGCCGCGCGCGCCGGATTCCCGCAACGTGATGCGCCGCAAGGAACATATTCGCAGCGCCGCGGAAGCCGATATTCTCGCGGCGGCCGAGACGGTGTTCGCGCGCGCCGGCTTCTCCGGCGCGACCATGGCCGAAATTGCCGAAGCCGCAGGCTTGCCGAAGGCCAACCTCCATTACTATTTCCGCACCAAGGCGGCACTCTATCGGGCGGTGCTGGATCACACGCTGAGTCTGTGGCTAGCCGAGACCGACGGCATCCGCATCGATGCCGACCCGGCCCTGGCATTGGGAAATTACATCCGCGCCAAGATGCGCCTGACCGCCACGCACCGCGATGCTTCGCGCGTTTTCGCCAACGAAATGCTGCACGGCGCACCGCATATCGGAAAATATTTGCGTACCGAATTGAAGGCGCTCGTCGATGAAAAATCGCGCGTCATCGATCACTGGGCGCGAAAGGGATTGATGGATGCAATCGATGCGCGGCACCTGTTTTTCACCATCTGGGCGGCGACACAAACCTATGCCGATTTTCAGCCGCAGGTGTGCGCCGTGCTCGGCAAGACGCGGCTGAGCCGCGCGGAACTCGAGCGCGCGACGGAACAACTCGTACGGATGGTGCTGCGCGGCAGCGGCATTCGCGGGTAAGTTGTGTCTGACAAATCCAGGAATTGAAATCTAACGCATCGTCGATCACCACGATATCAAACAATCGCGAGAGTTGTCGTCAACCAAGGCTGCTGTCGACGCGCTCAAGACCGCATACCGATGCCGAGCGGCACGCTGCCGACTCTTTTGCAAATCAAAGCGAGAGTCGACGACAAGCAGGGCAAAGTCCAATACCGCCGCGGCGTTTCAGACGTTTTCGCCCCGAAGACCGCGCCGAATGGCGATCTACGTTTCATTCCCCATTTGACAGTTGCAACACGTTGGCGTAACGTGACTACTGCGCCGATTTGAGGATCAGCTTGCGGGCGCGGGGAAAATATCGAGTCCCCAATAAATTCGGCTAAAGCGGCTATCTGAATTTCAGAAGGCCCGACTAGCAAAAGCTGTCGGGCCTTTTTGTTTTTTCGAATGATGAATGCATTAATGATCGCTACGCCACAATTCGCGCATTTCGCTGAACCGCTACCACTGGCGAGCGGTGCCACGCTGCGCGCGTACGATTTGGCGTATGAAACCTACGGCGTCTTGAATGCAGAAAAGTCGAACGCGATCCTGATTTGCCACGCGTTGAATGCCTCGCACCATGTCGCGGGCGTGTACACGAGCGAACCCGAAAATACCGGCTGGTGGGACAACATGGTCGGGCCCGGCAAGCCGGTCGATACCGATCGTTTTTTTGTCATCGGCGTGAACAATCTTGGCTCGTGCTTCGGCTCCACCGGGCCGACCTCGATCGATCCCGCCAGCGGCAAGCCGTATGGCGCCCATTTTCCGATGGTGACCGTGGAAGATTGGGTCGACTCGCATCTTCGGCTGATCCAAACACTCGGCATCGAAACACTTGCCGCCGTGATGGGCGGCTCTCTCGGCGGCATGCAGGCCATGTGCTGGGCGACGCGATATCCGGATCGTATCGCGAACGCCTTGGTGATTGCGGCGGCGCCGAATTTGTCCGCGCAAAACATCGCCTTCAACGAAGTTGCGCGCCAGGCGATCATGACCGATCCCGCGTTTCACGGCGGCGCCTATTTTGAACAGGACGCGAAGCCGAAAGACGGCCTGACGGTGGCGCGCATGATCGGCCATATCACCTATATTTCGGATGATCAGATGGAATCGAAATTCGGCCGGCATTTGCGCGAAGGCTTGAAATATTCGTTCGCGCCGGAGTTTCAGATCGAATCCTACTTGCGCTATCAGGGCGAAAAATTCTCCGAGTACTACGATGCGAATACGTATTTGCGCGTGACCAAGGCGCTCGATTATTTCGATCCCGCGCTGGCGCACGGTGGCGATCTCGCCAAGGCACTCGCCCCCGCGACTGCAAAATTTTTGGTGATTTCGTTCACCACCGATTGGCGTTTCTCCCCCGCCCGCTCGCGCGAAATCGTCAAGGCCTTGCTGCATGAAAAAAAGCATGTCACGTATGCTGAGATCGATGCGCCGCACGGGCACGATGCGTTTCTACTCGATGATGCGCAGTATCACGGGGTGGTGCGAGCGTTCTTGCAGCGGGTTGTGCCATGAGACCTTGTGACGCCAAAAGCATGCGCGAAAACGCCAAAGTCATCGCAGAACAGCCCTCTCTCCCCTCGTGGGAGAGAGTTAGGAGAGAGGGGGGGGCCACCAAATGATCACCCGCAAAGATTTCGAAGCCATCTCAAACTGGATCGAGCCCAACACCTCCGTCCTCGATCTCGGCTGCGGTGACGGCTCGCTCCTCGTCAACTTGCAACAAACCCGAAACATCACCGGCTACGGCATCGAGAACGACGATGCCGGCATCCTGCAATGCGTCGCCAACGGCGTGAACGTGATTCAATCCAACCTCGAATCCGGCCTGAAGGAAATCGACGACGGCGCGTTCGATTACGTAATCCTTTCGCAGACGCTGCAAGCGATGAAACGCACCGAAGCCGTCATCGACGAAATGCTACGCGTGGGCCGTGAAGCCATCGTCACATTCCCCAACTTTGGCTACTGGAAACACCGCTGGCAAATTCTCAATGGCCGTATGCCAGTCTCGGACAACCTGCCCTATCAGTGGTACGACACACCGAATGTTCACATGTGTACCGTGGCCGATTTCGATGCCTTTTGTGCGCGCAAGAAACTGCGGGTGTTGAGCCGGTTAGTGATGAATCACGATCGTGAGCAACCGGTGTTGCCGAATTTGCTGGGGACGTTGGCGTTGTATCGGTTGGCGAAGTAGCAAAAATATCGAGCGGCATTTCCATCCTTCATCCGGAAATGATTGCTGCATCTTTGATCACCCTATTTGATGGTGCGCCAGCAACTTCTTGACGCGCAATTTCAAATCAGATTTACGATGACTACTCCTGGGCAAAGCCGGAGGGGCTCCCGCTGACGCTAGAATTTCTTCGTCAGGGAAAACTGTACGAAGTCGCGATCGGTGTACCGGTCGGCATTGTTGCCCTTGCCCAAGTATGAGCGGTACGATACGCGCGCGCTAAGGGAATGTTGAAACCCGAGGTCGACGGCAGCCGTCACGGACTTGTTGCCTTCGAGCAAAGTTCCCAGAGTAATCGGGGCGTTGCCGTGCACGTCGTGACTCCACGTAAGCGAAGGTGAGACGGCTTTCACTCCCATGAAGTCTGCGTAGTCGAGCCGGGTCGAGATTCGGTATCCCCATGACGACGGCGTCGCGAAACCGAGTCTTCTGGCACCGGTGGCATCCGGCCGGTTGGTGACACTCGCATCGAGGAAACGGTTCTTGGCACCATGAATGTGGACGCCGCCGGCTTCGGCCGCCAGCAACCATCGGGATGCGAGGAAGACGGGCGGCAGGCCTTGTGTCAACAAAATCGAATATTGGGAAAGATCGAAGCGTTCGTACCCGCCGACTTCGGTCGAAAAGAAGCTCGCGGCATTTGCCACACTGATGCCGCCTCGCGCCGCGATAAGCGGATTCTTGTTCAGTGCCGCCAGCGTCGCCGTGCAGATTGCGCCGGCCGGATTGGGCGCGCAGGTGCCGATGGCGGCAGCCGGTGCGAGGCCCGCGGTGATGAGCAGGTTGTCATCGATCTGCAGCGGCTGCCGCAGGCGCAGCGAATAATCGAGATTGAGACGGGTGTAGGCGGCCGGCGTGAAACGGGCGGAAGCACCGACGACGGTCAGGTGCGGCACGTATTCGACGAAGTAATTGCCGCTCGACGTGTAATCCGGCGCGGTGACCCGCAGCAAGCCGCCCAGCGTGCCAGAGTGAACGCTGACGATGGGCTCGCGCGTATGCACGCGCATCGCGTAGCCTGCGAGCGAGACCTTGGCCGGTCCGAACTCGGGTGTTTCGATGCGAGCGCCGAACTGTCCAGCTGATGATGGTCGCCGATCGGACGCGCGCGGCACTCGCGATCCGAATGGCGTGGCGGGGGTGACGACAGACGAATCGGCATCGGCAACGAGCGGCGAGCCGTCGCCAAGCTGGATGTAACGCGCCCCCGGCGAATAGTAGTCGTTGCCGCTGAGAAACGTGCCCGCTGCGTCCGGCTCCGACGGTTTGAAGCCGAACTGGTAGAAGGCGGACAGGCTCCAGTTCTTCACGGTCACGAGTTTCCCTGTCAGCATCGGCAAGGCGACGTAGCTGTCCTTGGCCGCGTTGCCGGGCTGGTAGCGGCGCGAGGCGGAAATCGGATTCACCGGCGCAATGCTGTAGCCGAAGGAGGGGCTGTCGCTCCAGCGGAGAATCTGGTTCCCCAGCCGCAGGCCCAGCGTTGCGTCAGGCGAAGCGCGCGTGAAACCGAGATACGCCTCATTGAGATACAGGTTGCGCCCGGCCCGCAGGCGCGCTGCTTCCGATAGCGGGTGGAAATCCGTCTTGCCGTCGGCGTTGATGAAGTCATAGAAGTAGACCGCCTCGATGTGCAACTCAGCCGGACCCGACTTGCCATCGAACGCGGTTCTGCCCTGAACGCCTAGGGCCGTGAATCCGCGGCCGTAATTGAGGGTGCCGTCATCGAGGTTGACCGAAGTGCCGGTGCCGCCGTTGCCGCCACCGAACAGCGCCCGGTCGCGGCCCCCGACCCGGGCCATGCCGCCGACCGAGACTTCCTGACTGAACGTGAAATCAGAAGATTCGGCGCAATTGCTTTCCCGGGCGAGCAGGCTGGTCGCGGCCATGAACAAGGCCAGCAACCGGTGTGGCATGACGGCGTGATGCGATACATTTGCATCCGAAAAAAGGCGCGTCATTTTCTGCCCCCTTCAAACAAAACCAGTGTTCCCATGGCACCGCTCATCTGCCGGGAAATGATGGCCCGACGGTACGCTTCCGCCACCGCGTCGTCGCGTCTGCTCACTCCAAGTTTTGGATAGATGGCTTTCAGATGGTGGTGGACGGTCTCCGGCGACAGCATTAGCGCCCGGCCGATCCGCTTGTTCGATTGACCTTTGGCGAGTTCACGTAACACATCCAATTGGCGCAGCGTGAGGCCCGGCATGTCGTGGTCCCGCTGAGGCGGCTCCATTGTCGTAAACCAATGGGCCGCTGTATTGCTCGCAAGTTGGTGATCAGACTCGGTCATGGCTATTCGATATCTGTTCAGTTTTCTATGGCGCCAGCGTCGTATTCAGTCTTGCCTTGGTCGCCGCGATATCCGCCGCACCGATGCGTCCCGACGCATTTACATCAAACTTGAAATTGAATGAATCCGTGATTTGTCCCGAACGTGCTTTCACACTGTTGACGTCACCTGAATTGACCGAGCGCGAGCTGTTCACGTCACCGACCAGGAAGCCGATCGATACCGGCGGCGGAGTCACCGAACCATTGACGTTCGTGAGCGTGACCGTGACGCGCTGGTTGTCCGGAACGTTTGTTAATGTGACATGGACCTCGTTGCCCAAAGAGGACGCCATCGCCGACCCGGCCGGCGTAACGCCCGCGGTTCCCGGCGCGCTGATGGGGCCTTTGAACTGAAACGCAATCGTGTGTCCGCCGCCGATGATGCGCGGCTCAACGGTGATAGCGCCTCCGATGGATTGCGTGGTATCGATCGGCAGGTCAAATGCTCCCGCGCTGCCGTGGGTCTTGCGCGATTGCACAGCAGTGAGCGCGAACACGATTGACGCGGACGGCATTACGATGACGCTGGTAGAGGACGCACCTGCTCCAGCCGCATTGATGGCTGCCACGGAACATGAGTAATTCACTTCGTTGGTGAGACCCATGACGGTAATCGGCGAAGCAGAACCGGATGCGCTGACCGGACCTGGGAGACAAGTCGCCGTGTAGCCCGTGACCAGCGAGGCACCGTTGGGAAGCGGCGGGAGGAAACTGATCGTTGCCTGTGCGTTGCCTGCTACTGCGGTGCCAATGGTGGGTGCGCTGGGCGTCTCCGCGATGATCAAGGTTTTTACCGGAACTAGTGCAGGGGCGGTATACGCGTCGGCGAGTTGACCGCGGCTGTTATCGCCCCAGCAAGTGACGCCACCGTTGACAACCGCGCAGCTGTGAACGCCGCCCGCCGCCACCGCCGTGACATTGCTGCTGGCGGCAATCGCCTGCACCGGGACGAGACTATCTGTCGTGCT
Organism: Betaproteobacteria bacterium; assembly: GCA_031430555.1. GTDB lineage: Bacteria > Pseudomonadota > Gammaproteobacteria > Burkholderiales > Usitatibacteraceae > UKL13-2. Next base: position 21,751 of record JANPBQ010000271.1, on the reverse strand, counting down.
GTTGTTGCCGAGTATGCCACTGAAGTTACTTCCCCAGCACTGCACTCCGCCGTCGACCACCGCGCAACTGTGGAAGTCGCCTGCCGCCACCGCCGTGACATTGCTGCCGGCGGCAATCGCCTGCACCGGGACGAGGCTTTGCGTGGTGCTGTTCTTGCCGAGCTGGCCAGTGCTGTTACATCCCCAGCACTGCACGCCGCCGTTGACCGCCGCGCAGTTGTAACGGTCGCCCGCCGCCACCATCGTGACATTGCTGCCGGCGGCGATCGCCTGCACCGGGATGAGGCTTTGCGTGGTGCTGTTGTTGCCGAGCTGGCCGCTGTCGTTATAGCCCCAGCACTGCACACCGCCGTTAACCACCGCGCAACTGTGATTGCTGCCTGCCGCCACCGCCGTAGCATTGCTGCCGGCGGCAATCGCCTGTACCGGGATGCGGCTTGGCGTGTTGCTATTGTTGCCGAGCTCACCGAGGTAGTTACTGCCCCAGCACTGCACCCCGCCGTTGACCACCGCGCAACTGTGCTTACTGCCCGCCGCCGCCGCCGTGACGTTGCTGCCGGCGGCAATCGCCTGCACAGGTACGAGGCTTTGCGCGGTGCTGTTGTTACCGAGTTCGCCGTTGCTGTTGGCGCCCCAGCACTGCACCCCGCTGTTGATTGCCGCGCAGGTATGGTTGTCGCCCGCTGCCACCGCCGTAACATTGCTGCCGGCGGCAATCGCCTGCACCGGGATGAGGCTTTGCGTGGTGCTGTTGTTGCCGAGCTGACCGGTGGTGTTATTGCCCCAGCACTGCGCCCCGCCGTTGACCACCGCGCAACTGTTGGAGCCGCCCGCTGATACCGCCGTGACGTTGCTCCCGGCGACAATTGCCTGCACCGGAACGAGGTTTGGCGTGGTACTGCTATTACCAAGCTGGCCGTTGAAGTTCCCGCCCCAGCACTGCACCCCGCCGTTGACCACCGCGCAGGTGTGATAGTTGCCCGCCGACACTGCCGTGACACTGCTGCCGGCGGCAATCGCCTGCACCGGGATGAGGCTTTGCGTGGTACTACCGTTGCCGAGCTGGCCGTCGCTGTTGCTGCCCCAGCACTGCACTCCGCCGTTGACCACCGCGCAACTGTGGGAGTCGCCCGCCGAAATCACCGTGACATTGCTGCCAGCGGCAATCGCCTGCACCGGGACGAGGCTTTGCGTGGTGCTGTTGTTGCCGAGCTGGCTGCTGCTGTTACCGCCCCAACACTGAACCCCACCATTGATCACCGCACAACTGTGGGAGGCGCCCGCCGCCACCGCCGTGGCATTGCTGCCGGCGGCAATCGCCTGTAACGGGACGAGGCTATTCGTGGTGCTGTTATTGCCGAGTTGGCCGAGATTATTATTGCCCCAGCACTTCACCCCGCCGTTGACCACCGCGCAACTGTGCAGGTCGCCTGCCGCTACCGCCGTGACGTTGTTCGCATAATTGAACGCCGGCGCAATAGTCAGACTGACGTTGATATTCAGCATTCCCGAGCTGGTATCGGTTGCGCTGACCGCGACATTGAACGTCCCCGATACCGTCGGTGTGCCACTGATGGCAATGCTGCCGCTGCCGTTGTGCATTGCCGATAGCCCGACCGGCAACCCGGCGGCGCCCGCGCTGGAAAGCGCGACAGTAGATCCAATCATCAAATTGGCGGAATAAGACTGATTGATCGTGCCCGGCGTCAATTGCGGCGTGACCAACTGCGGCGCCGCATGCACAAACAATGCGATCAGCCAAACCATTCCACCGTATACAAGGGCGGGATACGGAAAATGCAACGCTTGCCGGCCGAATGTAAGCATGGTATCGCTCCTATTCCCGTGCAGCGTGATCCTGCAAGCGTTTCGTGGATTACAAAACGAAAACAGCATCATAAAACCAGTCAAACAGCATTACGCACTCGATGACGGTAGGCCCGTTGAGCTGTGGTTTGTAGATCGCATTCTTCGCTTGATTGTGGTTCACGTGAACTAAAAAATGATGGCCAGACGGCACGCTTCCGCCACCGCGTTGTCGCGCTTATTTACCCCAAGTTTCGGGAAGATGGCCTTCAGGTGGTGGTGGACGGTCTCCGGCGACAGCATGAGTGCCCTGCCGATCCTCTTGTTCGATTGGCCCTTGGCGAGTTCACGCAACACGTCCAGTTGGCGCGGTGTGAGGGCGCGCCTGTCGTGGTGCCGCTGATGCATTGCCGTTGTTGGACGCGCATTGGCCGACGCGTTGTTTGCAAGTTGGTGATCAAATTCGTTCACGGCGATTCCAATCCTGTTCATTTCTTATGGTGCCAGCGACGTATTCAATCGTGCCTTGGTCGCCGCAATATCCGCCGCACCGATGCGTCCGGAAGTATTTACATCAAACTTGAAATTGAATGAATCCGCAATTTGTCCCGAACGTGCTTTTACAGCGCTGACGTCAGCCGGTTTGACCGATCGCGAATTATTCACATCACCGATCAGGAAGCCTATCGATACCGGCGGCGGGTTCACCGAGCCGTTGACGTTGGCCAACGTGACCGTAACGCGCTGGTTGTCCAACATGTTTGTCAATGTGACCAGGACTTCGTTACCCGAAGAAGACGCCATCACCGACCCAATCGGTGCCACGCTGACGGTTCCCGACGTAATGACGATTCCACTGAACTGAAACACAATTGTGTGGCCGCTGCCGATAATGCGCGGTTCAACGGTGACAAATCCGCCGACGGGTTGCGTAATATCGATCGGCAGGTCAAATGCTCCCGCGCTGCCGTGGGTCTTGCGCGATTTCACGGCAGTGAGCGCGAAAACGATTGACGCTGACGGCATCACACTGACGCCGGAAGAGGACATCCCGAATCCGGCGGCATTACTCGCCTCAACTGAACATGAGTAGATCACTTCGTTGGTGAGACCGATGACGGTGATTGGCGAGGCAGAACCCGATGCGATGACCGGACCAGGGAAACAGGTCACGTTGTAGACTGTGACCGGCGCAGTGCCGTTAGGAAGCGGCGGGAGGAAACTAATCGTTGCCTGCCCGTTGCCCGCCACTGCGGTGCCAATCGATGGTGCGCCGGGTAGCGTCACCGCGATGATCAGGGTTGTCACAGGGCTTAGTGCAGGGGCGGTATATGCGTCAGCGAGTTGACCATATCCGTTGTCGCCCCAGCATACGACGCCGCCGCTGACCACCGCGCAACTGTGGGAGCCGTCCGTAGCCGACATACTGTGGTCTCCGCCCACCGACACTGCCGTGGCATTACTGCGGGCGGCAATGGTCTGCACCGGGATAAGGCTTTGCGTGATGCTGTTATTGCCGAGTTGCCCCTTGAAGTTATCGCCCCAGCACGCGATACCGCCGTCGACCACCGCGCAACTGTGGGAACCGCCCGGTGAAAAATTGCCAGTGCTGCCTGCCGATACCGCCGTGGCATTGCTGCCGGCGGCAATTGCCGATACCGGGATGAGGCTTTGCGCGGTGCTGTTGTTACCAAGCTGGCCGTTGCTGTTGGAGCCCCAGCACTGCACTCCGCCGTTGACCGCTGCGCAGCTGTGATTGCCACTCACCGATACCGTCGTAACGTTGCTGCCGGCGGCAATCGCCTGCACCGGGAAGAGGCTTTGTGTAGTTGAATTGTTGCCGAGCTGGCCGCTGCTGTTAGAGCCCCAGCACTGCACCCCCCCATTGACCACCGCGCAACTGTGGGAGCCCCCCGCCGCCACCGCCGTGACGTTGCTGCCGGCGACAATGGCCTGCACCGGTATGAGGCTTTGCGTGGCGATGCTGTTGTTCCCGAGCTGACCCCTGCTGTTGGAACCCCAGCACTTCACCCCGCCGTCGACCACCGCACAACTGTGGAAACCACTCGCCGCCACCGCCGTGACATTGCTGCCGGCTGCAATTGCCTGCACTGGGACGAGGCTTGGCGCGATGCTGTTGTTGCCGAGGTTGCCGGAGTTGTTATAGCCCCAGCACTGCACCCCGCCGTTGACCACCGCGCAGGTGTGGTATTCGCCTGCCGCCACTGCCGTGACACTGCTGTCGGCGGGAATGGACTGCACCGGGACGAGGCTTTGCGTGGTGCTGTTATTGCCGAGCTGGCCCGTGCTGTTGTAGCCCCAGCACTGCACCCCGCCGTTGACCACCGCGCAGCTGTGAGTATCGCCCGCCGACACTGCCGTGACATTGCTGCCGGCGGGAATCGCCTGCACCGGGACAAGGCGTTGCGTGGTACTACCGTTGCCGAGCTGGCCGCTGCTGTTAAGGCCCCAGCACTGCACCCCGCCATTGGCCAGCGCGCAACTGTGGGCGCTACCTGCCGCCACCGCCGTGACATTGCTTGCGGCGGGAATGGACTGCACCGGAACAAGGCTTTGCGTGGTGCTGTTGTTGCCGAGCTGGCCGGTGCCGTTACTGCCCCAACACTGCACTCCGCCGTTGACGGCCACGCAACTATGGCTGCTACCCGCCGCCACCGCCGCGACACTGCTGCCGGCGGCAATCGCCTGCACCGGGACAAGGCTTTGCGTGGTACTACCGTTGCCGAGCTGGCCGCTGCTGTTAAGGCCCCAGCACTGCACCCCGCCATTGGCCAGCGCGCAACTGTGGGCGCTACCTGCCGCCACCATCGTCACATTGCTGCCGGCGGCAATGGACTGCACTGGAACGAGACTATCCGAGGTGCTGCTATTGCCAAGTTGGCCGTTGAAGTTATTGCCCCAGCACCGCACCCCGCCGTTGACTACCGCGCAACTGTGAGCGCTACCCGCAGTCACCGCCGTGACAATGCTGCCGGCGGCAATCGCCAGCACTGGGACAAGGCTTTGCGTGGTACTACCGTTGCCGAGCTGGCCGCTGCTGTTAAGGCCCCAGCACTGCACCCCGCCATTGACCAGTGCGCAACTGTGAAGGGAACCCGCCGCCACCGCAGTGACATTGCTGCCGGCGGGAATCACCAGCACCGGGACGAGGTTTTGTGTAGTGCCGTTGTTACCGAGTTGACCTTCGCTGCCACGACCCCAGCACTGCACCCCGCCATTGACCACCGCGCAACTGTGATACTGGCCCGCCGCCACCGCCGAGACATTGCTGCCGGCGGGAATGGACAGCACCGGGATGAAACTATTCGACACGCTGTTGTTGCCGAGCTGTCCGTAGTTGTTATAGCCCCAACACTGCACTCCGCCGTTGACCACGCCGCAGCTGTGCCGCAAACCCGCCGCCACCGCCGTGATGTTGTTCGCATTATTGATTGCCGGCGCAATGGAAAGACTGACGCTGATGTTGAGCATCCCGGCGCTGGTGTCGGTTGCATTGACCGCGAGATTGAACGTCCCCGACACCGTCGGCGTACCGCTGATGGCGATGCTGCCGCTGCCGTTGTGCACGGCCGATAGACCGGCCGGCAATCCGCTGACACCTGCGCTGGAAAGTGCGACGGCAGATCCAATCATCAGACTGGCTGAATAAGGCTGGTTGATCGTTCCCGCGTGCAACTGTGGCGTCACCAACTGCGGCGGCGTGGCCACGGCTGCATTGATGACGACACTCGCGCTGGCCGAGGCACTGGCATAGTTGGCATTGCCTGCCTGGCTGGCGGTAAGCACACAGGTACCCGGACCCGTCAACGTCAAGATATTGCCGGAGATAGTACATATGCTGGCGGCCGAACTGGTGCTGAAGCTGAACGCGGTCAGACCGCTCGTCGAGATGGCGGCCAGGTTGAAGGTGCTGCCGTTAATAAAGGTCACTGGACTCGCCGGATTGAAAGTAATGGTCTGGCTGCCCTGGTTGATGAATACATTGGCGTTGGCCGAGGCGCCGGCGAAGTTGTTATCGCCCGCCTGGCTGGCGGTGAGCGCACAGGTGCCGACACCAAGTATCGTGAGCTGACTACCGGAGACGGTGCAGATGCTGGCGGCGCTGCTGGCGGAGAAGGTAAACGTCGTCAGGCCGCTCGATGCACTGGCTGTGAGGGTGATCGACGACACGCCTACGGTGACCGGCGAGGCGGGTGCAAACGTTACGGTCTGGGAGGCTCTGATGAAGACACTGGCATTGGCAAAAGCGCTAGCGTAGTTGGCATTACCTGCCTGGCTGGCGGTAAGTACACAGGTGCCGATACCGAGCGTCGTGAGTTGATTGCCGGCGACGGTACAGATGTTCGCCGCACTGCTGGTACTGAAGGTAAACGATGTGAGTCCACTGGACGCAGAGGCGGCAAGGGTGATTGGCGATGCACCGAGTACAACTGGTGAGACGGGGACAAAAATCACCGTCTGGGTGATGAGGGTTACGGGAATGTGTGTGATCACCGGTCGCAATGCCGGGCCGCTGTTGGCGTCGGCCAGTTGGCCATTTGTATTCAAGCCCCAGCAGGCGACCCCGCCGCTGACCACTGCGCAGTTGTAGTTGTGTCCTGCCTCCACCGCCGTGACATTGCTGCCTGCGGTGATTGTCTGCACCGGGGCGAGATTTGTCGTGGCGCCATTGTTGCCGAGCTGGCCGTAGTTGTTATAGCCCCAGCACTGAATTCCGCCATTGACCGCCGCGCAGGTGTGGTAGTTTCCCGCCGCCACGGCCGCGACGTTGCTGCCGGCAGCGAGCGCCTGTACCGGGAAGGTGCTACCCACGTTGCTGTTGTTACCGAGCTGTCCGAAGTTGTTGTTGCCCCAGCACTTCACTCCACCGTTGACCACCGCGCAGCTGTGGGCTGCACCCACCGCCACCGCCGTGACACTGCTGCCGGCTGCGATCGCCTGCACCGGGATGAGACTATCCGTGGTGCCGTTATTGCCGAGTTGGCCAACGGCGTTATTGCCCCAGCACTGCACCCCGCCGCTGACTACCGCGCACGTGTGATTGTTGCCCGCCGCCACGGCAGTGACGTTACTGCCGGCAGCGATCGTCTGCACCGGCACGGGACTTGCCGTGATGCTGTTGTTGCCGAGCTGACCGTAGAAGTTATCGCCCCAGCACTGCACCCCGCCGCTGACCACCGCGCAACTGTGCGCGAATCCCGCCGATACTGCGGTGACATTGCCTCCCGCAATTATCGTCTGTACCGGGATGCTGCTCTGGTTGAAACTGTTGTTGCCGAGCTGGCCGTAGTTGTTAAGACCCCAGCACTGCACTCCGCCGTTGACCACCGCGCAACTGTGATAGTAGCCTGCTGCCACGGCGGTGACACTGCCCCCGGCGGCAATCGCCTGCACCGGAATGAGGCTCTGCGTGTTGCTGCTGTTGCCGAGCTGGCCAAAGCCGTTATCGCCCCAGCACTGCGTGCCGCCACTGACCGTCGCGCAGGTATGGCTGTTGCCCGCCGCCACCGCGGTGACATTGCCGCCGGCGGCAACCGCCTGCACCGGGGCGACGCTATATGTGGGGCTGTTGTTGCCGAGCTGGCCATTGTCATTGATACCCCAGCACTGCACTCCGCCGTTGACCACCGCGCAACTGTGGTCGTCACCCAATTGACTGCCGCCCGCCGACACCGATGTGACATTGCTGCCGGCAACAATCGCCTGCACCGGGATGTTGCTATTGTTGAGGCTGTTGTCGCCGAGTTGGCCATACCCGTTGTAGCCCCAACACTTGACCCCGCCGTCGACCACCGCGCAACTATTGTCACTGCCGACCGCCACCGCGAAGGCATTGCTGCCGGCGGCAATTGCCTGCACCGGGATGAGGCTTTGCGTGGAGCTATTGTCGCCGAGCTGGCCGTAGTAGTTATAGCCCCAGCATTGCACCCCGCCGTTGACCACCGCGCAACTGTGGGCGTCGCCCGCCGCTACCGCCGTGACATTGCTGCCGGTGGCAATCACCTGTACCGGGATGCGGCTTTCCGTGGTGCTGTTGTTGCCGAGCTGGCCGTAGAAGTTACTGCCCCAGCATTGCACGCCGCCATTGAGCGCCGCGCAACTGTGGGCTGTGCCGGCCGCCACCGCCGTGACACTACTGCCGGCGGCAATTACCTGCACCGGGATGAGGCTTTGCGCGGTGCCGTTGTTACCGAGTTGCCCGTTGGAGTTGTAACCCCAGCACTGCACCCCGCCGTTGACTACCGCGCAGCTGTGGTATTTGCCGGCCGCCACTGCCGTGACACTGCTACCGGCGGCGATTGCCTGCACCGGGACGAGGCTTCCTGTGGCGCTGTTGTTACCAAGCTCTCCGTAGAAATTCCCACCCCAGCATTTTGCTCCGCCGTTGACCACCGCGCAGCTGTGATAACCACCGGCCGCTACTTGCGTGACACTGCTGCCGGCGGCAATCGCCTGCACCGGCACGAGACTCTGCGTGGCGCTGCCGTTGCCGAGCTGGCCATTGTCGTTGTTGCCCCAGCACTGCACACCGCCATTGACCACCGCGCAACTGTGATATTGGCCCGCCGCCACTGCGGTGACGTTGTTCGCATAATTGTTGAACGCCGGCGCAATGGCGAGAATGACGCTGGTATTAAGCATTCCCGAGCTCGTGTCGGATGCGCTGACCGCGACATTGAACGTCCCCGACACCGTCGGCGTGCCGCTGATGGCGATGCTGCCGCTGCCGTTGTGTATCGCCGCTAACCCGGACGGCAGCCCGGTGGCGCCCGCGCTGGAAAGCGCGATGCTAGATCCAATCATCAAATTGGCTGAATAGGTCTGATTGATCGTGCCTGGCGGCAACTGCGGCGTAACCAACTGCGGCGCCGCCTGGACAGTCAATGCGATCAGCCAAAACATTCCACCGTACACAAGGGCGGAAAAGGGAAAATGCAGGATGCGCCAGACGAATGCAAGCATGGTATCGCTCCTATTCCCGTGCAGCGTGATTCTGTCAACGATTCGCGGAGCACACAGCGAAAACAGAATCATGGAAGCAGTCATTAAGCATAACGCAATTGACGATTGCACGTTGGTTGACCAGTAGTTTGCAGTTCGCATCGTTGTTCCTTAAAAGAACCAAATAGGGTCTAACATCAATTTGTCGGACGGCGGACGGATTGGAGACAAAGTACGGTCTGCATCGGATTTGGATAAGTAGTTTCTGCATGGCGCGGCTCGGATCTTTGCGAGGTCAGACGAGCGAAATATCGAAATACGCGCAGTCATCGCTGCCCGGCGAAGCCGATGCCGGGCGGCACATGGGGATGCGCGCGTCATGAAGATCGAAGTCCGAGTTCAGCGGTCGGAATGCGGACAGCGCTTCTGTGAGCGGGTCCTCGCGATCGAGTGCCAGGTCGAAATAAAGTGACCCGCTCTCGCGATATTGGTTATGAACGTCGACGAGCAGCGCGGCCAGATCGGCGGGGTTCTCCGCGCAGACGTGGCTAATGTAGAGGCCTCGAAGCGTCTGGCCCAGGCGCGGAAAACGTGGCCGGCCGCGAAGTGTCGCGAGGACATTGAACAGGCCGGTCGCGGCGCGCATGCCGGTCGACAAACGCAGCAGGCGAATCTGCTTGATCGCGCTCGCATCCCATATGGCACAGAAGCCGGTGAGCCGGCCATTGCGGCGGACGAGACGAGAGTCATCCAGGCTGCCCAGTCCCTGGAGCCAATGCAGGAGGAGTTGCTCGTCGAGAACCGGTGCAAACGCGCGCTTGCGCTGCACCCGATTCCAGAGCGCGATCATTTCCGGACTCGACTCCGGCGTGGCGCGCTCGATGATGGCATCCGGCTGCGTTGCCATCGTCGCGCCGAAGGGAACGAGAAAGTTTCGTACCGTTCGCAGTTTGCGCACTTCAAGGTGCCCAGGTGCTACGTCGATGAGACGCGTCGCGGGATTGCCGGCCAGCACCAGGAAGACCATGCGATCGATGTCCTGTTGTTGCATTGCCTGTCCGAGAAAACGCACGACTCGTCCAGACAGACCTTGGCTGCGGTGCTCTGGCGCGACCTTGAGGTCACCGACGTACGCACAGCGTTGTTCGGCGCCGCCGACCCAGGCCCGGAATGGGGCCATCATGGCCATCGCAGCGATCTCGCCTCCTGCGTCGATCACCGCCACGCGGCCGCCGTGATCTCCCTGAAGCCGTGTCAGCGCGAAGAATTCGGGCTCGCGCTCCAGGCAGTAGCTGAGCGGCCCATGTATCGGCGTGCGCGCGCAGAGACGGCGCAGCGCCGCGTCGTCGTCGCGGGTGGCCCAGCGAACGCCATCGACGATAGTCATGATGTTGCTTCCTTTCGGGCGTGCACGAAATCGTCGATCGGCTCACCTTCCGACAGCATGCCGTCGACCAGGTGCAGGCAGCGCGACGCAAATCTCCGCAGGCGCAGATCGTGCGTCGAGACGAGGACGGCCGCCTGTCCCTCCGCCGCGAGACTGGCGAGCATGCTCGCGATCGCTTCGCCTGATTGGTAGTCAAGACTCGCTGTCGGTTCGTCGGCGAAGATCACTGCGGGACGATGAACGAGCGCCCGGGCGATTCCCACGCGCTGCTCTTCTCCACCCGACAATTCGTGCGGAAACCGATCCGCCAGCGCACCGACTCCCAGGCGTTCGAGCAGCCGTTTGGTCTCGACTTCCGCCTCAGCCGGCTGCATGCCGGCAACCGATGCCATCAAGAGTACGTTCTCGCGCGCCGTCAATCCGCCCAGAAGATTCGGGCGCTGAAATACGGCACCAACCGATTGCGCGCGCAACGCCCGCAGTGTTCGAGGTGTTGCCCGATCGACTCGCACGCCGTGGATCTCAACCTCGCCGCACTCAGCCTTCAACAGGCCGGCGGCGACGCCGAGCAGCGTGGTCTTGCCTGAGCCGCTCGGCCCGACCATGAGGACCAATTCTCCGGCAGCAATCGAGAACGACACGTCGTGCAATACGCGCTGCGAACGCCTCGCTGTCCCGCGATGCTTGGATACGCCCTGAAAGCGGATTTCGCTCATGCGCGGAACGCCTCGAGCGGGTCGATATTCTTCAATCGAACGAGGGGAACGAATGCGGCGACAAACCCCGACGCCGCGAGCAGGATGGCGACAGCCGCCAGGTCCGCGATCGCATAGCGGAGCGGGATCACCGGTGCCACCAGATCGATGACGGCGGCGAGAAGATGCGCCGCGACCGCACCGCACAAGAGGCCGATGCCGAGGAGCTTCGCGACATGCAATGCGAGGCCCGCAGCGATGGCGGCGGTCGTGGCGCCGGTCGCCAGGAGCACCGCCAAAGATGCGCGCCGCTGCTCGACCACGCCTTCGATCAAGAAGGCGACCAGCAGCGCCGACGAGGTCGCGCCGAGCATCGACATGAGCAGCAGCATCGGCAGAAACCCGGCGCCGATTTCGCGCAGGTTGTTGGTCGTAAATGCGTCCCGGCTCATCACCTCGACATCGGGAAAACGCTCGTGGATGCGCACGCCGTTCTGCGCCTTGTCGATGCCTGCCGTGGCGCGGATGACGCCGAAAGAAGCGCTGGGCACGAGTCGCTGGAGTCCAGTATCGATGTCGCCGAAGACGAACTGGGTCGCCAGCAAATTCGTCCCGGACGTGATGCCGACCACCTTCACGTTGGCGCCATTGACCGAAAGGCTGTCGTCGAGGTGGGTATCCAGACGGTGGGCCGCCGCGCGATCCAGTGCCACTTCGCCCGGCCCGTGGGGCATCGTCCCCGCAACCAGCATGGCGGGTCCGCCGAGGCCATCGGGCGCGCGAAATTGCAGTCCGAGCAGTGTCAGCCGCGCCCCTTGCGTTCCCGGTGATTCTGCGCTCACGAACGCACGCAGGATCGGATCGACCCTGTCAACACCTCGCATGGTCCGGATCTCGTCGAGGATTCCCGGGGCGATCAGCCCGGACGAGCGGATCAGGTTGTCCGTGCCGCGCGGCGCAATCCAGTAGTCGGCGCCGGGCTGGCCGAGATACTCGCCAATACCTGCCGACACGCTGCGGTAGGCACCCAGCAGCACCAGCACTAGCATCGTGCTGACAGCAATACCACTCACGCAAATCCAGGCGCGCATTGCGCCGCCGCCAAGGCCTTTCGCGATCAGGCGTCGCATGGCTGTTCCTTTTGAGATTGGCGCAATTCGACGGGCCAGCAGGCGGGATCGGCACCATGCTGCCGGAGGATCGCCGCAACCCATCGTTCGATGCCGAATGCGACACAGGCCGTGTGGATCGGTGCGCCGCCCGAGGAGATGCAGAAGGCTTGCCCGAAGTAGTTGCGATGGTTGTTGAGCGATGCGAGCGCGATGCCGCGATCGATCAACTCATGTTTGGAAGGGAAGAGCGTGGCGTGGAGATATTTCGGCGATCGTGCCGGGTCGAAGAACGGGTCGGTCGCGACTTCGAGCGAGGGTGTAATTCCCCATTCGGCGGCGAGCGCCAGCACCCGCTCGCGCGTCTCCTCGAGAAACGCCTTCACGCTCGCGGCGTCGCCAAGGTGCACGATTTCCCGCATCGAAAAGCTGGGTTGCCGGACGAGGGGTTCGAAAATCCGCTCCGATCGGAAACAGGTTCCGCGCACGGTCACCGCACGCGGTACGCCCGGATGTTCGGTGCCTTGCAGCGCGATATAAACCGCATAACAAGCCGCGGGTGCGAGCACCGAATGGATCGGCGCATTGCGGGTGGTGCCAAGCGAACCCTCGGCATCGGCCCCGTTGCAGGCCGCGAATTCGCGCAGATTGTTTTCCTCGGGATCCACTGAAGCGGGAAACGAGACGAGGTGCGGGAAGGCCGAGAAGTAGTCGATCTTCCGCAAATCGTGTACGGGAAGGAGTGGGCCGAATGTCTGTGCTTCCGCCTTGAAACTCGAGGCGAGATCGAGAAACCGGCGGTCGATCTGCTCGGACAAGGCATGCAGCGGTCCGGTGAGCCCCGAGAAACCGTGCGGATTCCAGGCGACACCGGAGGGCAGGCGCGAGAGGTGGTCACACATCGTCGTTCACTCCGATTTTTTTCAGCCAGCGCGTGATGCGTGCCGTCGACCGAACGGCGAGCGAAATCCAGTGCGGCGAGGCGAGAATCTGTTGCCGAATATCTGTCGGCAGCCCGAAGGCGCGATAAACGTCGGGGTTGACGTACGACTGAAGTACCATGGTCGTGTATTGAGCCAAGTAGCGGCCGATTCGCTTCCTATCGTCCGCGCTCCACTGCGCCGCGCAGCGCTCCCACATGTCCTCGACCTGCAGACGGCCGAAGGCGATGTGACGGGTTTCGTCCTCAGCGTGATAGCGATTGATGTCGCGGGCCAGCGGCCACACCTCCGGATCGCCGGACATGGCCTTGTTATAGAAGTGTGCGACCTCTTCGAAGATCAGGACCCGCGCAAAGAACAGGAGCTCTTCTTCACCGCGCAAGAACTCGCGGGGGAAACGGACTTGGCGGTCCGGGAAGATGCCGCCGCCATAGTCGAGACAGAAGCGGGCGAACACCGCCGTGTGCGCGTTCTCCTCCTCAAGAAAGTGCTGCAGGTAATTCGAGATAAACGCGGGACGCCCCCTGTAAAGGCGTTGCGCGAGCCCGCTCATCAGTTCCCGTTCTCCCGCAATGTTGAGCGAAAAGAAGTTTGCGGCCTCGAGGAGCGTGAGGCGCCAGCGCTGCTCGTCGCTCAACTCGCGATAGACCGCGAGGCCGGCGATCGGCAGCAGTGATTCGCTCATCGCCAGCCAGTCCGTCGCAACGTTGGCAGGCCAATTGAAAAGTCCATGTGAATCCGACCGGGCGATGCGTGAGAGCGCCGTCAGTTTCGGCGTCGTTCGTGCCAGCCGCGACGACACTGTTGAGGTTTGCTCAGTCATGGACGCCTCTCAAAGTAGCATTGGTAAATCGAAGCTAGCGTTCGCAGCGTGTCGGGATTGAGGTCTTCCGCGAGGATCGCGCGTCCGGTCTTCTCCTCAAGGAAAAGAATGAACTCGACCACCTGCAGCGAATCGAGGATGCGCGACTCGATGATGTCGGTGTCCGGCTCCAGGCTGAGGGCTGCCGAGTCCGCGTTGGCGTGGAACAGCCAGGTGCGCAGCGCCGCGAATACCGGGGCTTGATTGGCGTCAGGCATGACTGGCTCCCGGTTTGCGCACGGTCACGGCATGAAAGCCGGCGTTGACGAAGGCACGATCATTCGCCGCCAGTGCGGCAGAGCGGGCCGTGTCTTCGCAAAGACGATCGGCAAGCACCGCCGGCAGTGGGCGATCGACCATCAAGGCGCGATAGCAGACCACGGCGCCATCGCGCGCGACCCGGATGACCTGCTCAAAGAATGGCGCGAGCTCGTCTTCGCGCAGCCACTCGGCCACGTTGGAAAGATAGAACTTGTCGCAACTCGAGTCCGGGCGCGAGCGCAGGAAGTCGCGGATGTCGGCGTGATGCGTTTCGAGACGGCTGGCTGATTGAGTCAATGGCTCGGCCGCCGTGGGCAACAGGTATGGCGGTCGTGCCGAGACTTGGTCGGGATAGCGGCCGCGCAGGATCCACGACAGAAAGTAATTGTCGCCGATGGGCAGTTCCGTCAGGCGGCGGGCCGCCCGTTCGTGCAGCTCCCGCGGCAGGTTGCGCGCTTCGACAAAACGATAGAACGACGGATCGAGGACGCGATCGAGAATCCGCTTATGCGCCAGCAGGAACAGGCGCCGCCAGCCGGGTGTGTTCCAGCAATCGTGGTAGTAGCGCCGCTGGGACTCGAGCGTCGGCTGCGCGAACAGCGCTTCGATGCGGCGTGGCGAATGAATCCATCGCAACAGCCAGCGAAGAATAGCGAAATAACGTTCGATCCGTCCATGCGCGAGCACACCGCCCTTTACCTGCTCGATGCGGCCGTTCCAGAAGCGCGCGGTTTGTGCGGGTAACCGTGTGCTGAGTGTTTGGAAAGTCGCGAGCCGGTTGTTCGCCGGCAATCCGCCGAGGAATTGGATTGCCTGTTCGGCCGGCAGGTGCGTCACGGCCGCGAGCTTGAGCCGCAACAGGTGGATCTGCGCAAGGCTGCAGTCGACCGCGTGCAAGCTCCGCGGTCCCTGTGCGAGCAGCGACAGCGCCGTGCACCCGGCACCGCCGATCGCGATCACGTCGTCTTCGGGACGAACCGCCAGCGCAGCCAGTTCCAGGCAGGGATCTTCCCAATTCTGTGCGTACATCAGGCGGTCGTCAGCGGAGTTCGTCATGATGTAGCGCCTCGTGCCGGCTGCTGCCAATTTGTCGCCACGGCCCTGGCCACGCTCGGCTGCAGCCAATCGCGCGCGTGCGGCAGGGCGAGTCTCTCCACGCCTCGTGTTGCCGCATCGAACGTCCGGATGTCGAACGACTTCGGCACCTCGAGTTGCCGCGTCACGGTCAAGACTTGCCCGATGATCTGGCGCAGGCGGGGGTTACCCGTGAGCTCGACGATGCCGACAAAGTCGCGAAAGGCTTCAGCGCTCACCTGCAGAGGCAAGGGCTGGCCGCGGCCACGCCAGGCCGGATCCGCCGCGGCAAGGAAGGCATCGATGCCGGGGAAGAGTTCGCCAAGCGTGAACGATCGCTCGGCACCGGCGCAGACATGGTAGGTCTTGCCGGCCACGAAGGCTTGCCCGAACAGGTAGTGAATCGCTGCCGCCGCGAAGTCCGCGGGAATGAGATTGATGCGTTGGTCCGCGTCACCGGGAATCATGGCCAGCAGCCCCTGATGAAACAAGCGCAGGATCGGATAGAGCCCGGTCAAACGGGAGACATGCCCATCGGCTGCCCGGCCGGTCACGATCGCAAGTCGATAGACGGCGATCGGCAGGGCACACATGGCCACGCGCGCCGCCTGTTCCGCCAGTGCCTTCGAATGCTCGTACTCGTTGTTGAATTCCACGTCGAGGTCGAGGTCGTCCTCAAGAATCGTTCCGCCGCGCCGGCCGGCGACGAACGCCGTGCTGACCAGGCCAATCCGATCGAGCCGGGGACAGAGGCGCGCATGGGCCAGCAGCTGCCGGACGCTCTCCACGTTGTTGACGAACGCCTCGCCCGCAGTTTGGTCGAATCGCGTGACCGCGCCCGCGTGCAGGATGCCGGTGACCTGCATCGCACGCTCGCGATCGGCCGCGGCAAGACCGAGCTCAGGCTGCGTCATGTCGCCGCGCAGCACGCTCAGGCGCGAGTTGTTTGGCGAGGACACGCCGGACCAGGAACAAAGCCAGCGCCGCTTCGCCTCGACTTCGTCTTCGGTGCCGCGAATGAGGACCAGGATTTCGGGCGGGTCCGCGCGCTGCAGCATCTCGCGCACGATCTCGCAGCCGACGATACCCGTCGCGCCGGTCAGCAGAATCCGTTGGTCGCTCATGTCTGGTCTCCTGCCTCGATGATTGTGCAACTCCAATGAGCGCCGAATCCCATGACGAATAGCGCCACCTTGTCGCCGCGCTTGACGCGGCCCTCGTCGAGCGCATCGAGGAAATTGATCACGTTGTCCGACGCAACCACGTGACCGATGCGCGGAATGTTGGCGGTGTAAATCTTCGCGAGCGGAATGCCGACGATCCGGGCGAGGGTCTCCCAGCTCTTGTGATTCAAGTTATGCGGAATGAAGTAGTCGAGCTCATCCACGCGCAGTCCTGCTGCCTCAAGCGCCTCCAGGATCACCCGGCGCGCCAGCGGGAAGTAGGCGGCGATCAACTGGTCATGGCTGATCGTGCCGTCCCAGTAGGCACCGCGCGTGATCTGCGCCGTCGCGAGGATGCGGTTCGAGGACGCTCCGCGCGACACCACCGCGGCACAGGCGCCGTCGGACATCAGGTTGTAGACGACTTCCCGCCGCGCATTCGCCGGGAATCGATCGGCCGCGACACACAGGACATTGTTGACTGATTGCTCGGCGAGGATCAGTGCGCGCGCGACGCGCAGTGCCGCCTGAAAGGTGTTGCAGGCGAGCTGCGCGATGCCGATCACGCTGGCGTTGGGCAGCCCGAGCGCCGCTTGCAGGCAGGGGCCCGGAAATCGGAACATCGGTATCGGGTCGTGCATCGTGCCCCACGCCGCTTGATCGTCCGACGTGACGATGTTGCTCGTGGCGAGCGCGCCCGCGTAGACGATGACGTCGATTCGATCGAGGTCGAAGCCGCTGCGCCGCCGCAGATCGCGAACCGCCTCGACAGCCATTTGCGTCGCCGGCATTTCGCCCGCGACGCGAATTGAATCGAAACCCAGTTGCGTGAGCTTCGACGCGTCGCTGATCGCCTGCCCGGCGGCGACCACTTGGGCGACGGATTGCCGGGTCGGCGGGAGGTAGTAGCCCATGGCAGGGATGCCGACGAACTGCTCGGTGTCAGATGGTTTCAAAATTGTTTGTTCTGTAAACATCGCCAGGCCCTAGCGATTGAACTCGAGCTTCGCCTCGACGGTGCGACCGGGGTGGCCCTCGGTGTAGGTCCACTCCTTAAATGTCCAGTGGGCTTCCGCGTCAAATACCCGCGGCGGCACCGACTGGATCACGTCTACGTTTTGCACGCGACCTTTCCTGTCCAACGTAAGGTGTGCGGTTACGTAGCCGCGGGTAACTCCGTGACGGTGTGCGAGGTCAGGAAAGTCGGGATCGCGTCGGGTGACAAGCGTAGGCGGCGGGGGTGGTTCCAAGAGTGCCGCGCCCGTACCGATATCGAGGCGATGCTCGCCGTGACGATCGGCGTAGACGACCTGGGTGCGTCGCGATAGTGGCGTGATTGGAAAGAACAAATCGAGGCTCGCTTCCGCGCCGCTCGGCACAGTCACGGGAAGCGTCGTCTGGCGCCGCTTGATTTGCCGATTGATTTCCGCGTTGATCAACATGCGCTCGACGGCGGCACCTGTGAAATGCAACCCTGCGAGAACGGCCACGGGAGCCGCTACATAAAGCATTGCCGTACCGGCAATGGTTGGGGGGGCCGCGCTCGCCACAATGGCGGCCACACCGGCGACACCAGCCGCGGCGACGGCCCCGCCATTGCCCCCGCGGGCGCTCACCCACTGTCCCGATTGCTGGTAGCGCCGCTCGATTTCGCGGGTACCCGCGACGAGTTCGCCGCGATCCGTCCGCGCTTCAATGCGATGGTCTAGCGCGTCGAAAATGACGATTTCCCGGATTTCCACGGCCTCGTCGGAAAGCGCACGAATCCGGATATGGTATTCGTCCCACTCGGCATCGCGCGTCCAAGCGCCAGCGCCGTCGCGATGAATGACGGTGTCGATCGACGCAAGAATGCGATCGTCCTTTGCCGCAGCCGGCGCCCTTGACGATTCGAGCGGCTGCGGGTCCCTGAGCATCGCGGTGCCGCCACATCCGGCGAGGGTGATGCAGGCCGCGGCAATGAGGTGGACGAGGAAAACGCAATTGACGTTCCTGGAAACTGACGCATCGTGCATGGCTTGTTCCATCGTAAAGGTTGAATTTATGCGGGTCCGAACTGCGGGACACCGGCAGGTGTCAGCGTTTGAACTCGAGCTTCGCTTCGACCATGCGGCTGTCGTGGCGACCCTCGTTAAAAGTCCACAATTTGAAATTCTTGCGAGCTTCATTTGTAAACGCACCCGGCGGCACCGACTCGATCACATCGATGCCGATCACGTAGCCGTGCCTGTCCAAAGTCAGGTTTGCAATGACGTATCCCCGGTCAATCCCCTGGCGGCGCGCCAGATCGGGAAACTTGAGATCGGGGCGCGAGGCAACCGTTGGCGGCGGATCCACCTCCAATTCCAGCTCCTTGAGTGCCTGGCGTGTATCGATGTCAAGGCGATGTTCGCCATGCCGATCTGCATAGACGATCTGGGTGCGTCTCGATTGCGGCGTCAACGGAAAGAAAAGATCGACACTCGTTTCCATTCCGCGCGGCAAGGCCACGGGCAGTGTCGTCGTACGAAGCTGGATCTCGCGGTTGACTTTCGCATTGTTCACCAGAGACGCTGCACCGGCGTCGGCGAGCAACAGGCCTCCGGCAAGAGCCAAACCGGCTGCCGGGGCCGACCCGCCGGCCAGGAAGCCGTTCGACGGGCCTGAACCCACCGCCATGGCCACTCCGGCAGCGACGAGGATCACGCCAACGGTGACCCAGCCGTTGGATCCTCGGCCCCTCACTAATTCTCCCGATTGCTTGTAGCGGTGCTCGATTTCGCGCGTGCCGTCCACGAGTTCACCGCGGTCCGCGCGTGGCGCGATACGATGGTCGAACGCGTCAAATATCGTTACTTCCCTTATTTCGACGGGCTCGTCTGAAAGCGCGCGAATCCGGATCAGGTATTCGTCCCACTCCGCATCGCGGACCCAGGCATCGGGAGCGTTGCGAAGGATGACGCGGTCAATGGACGCGTGAATCCGCCCATCATTTCCTTCGGCCAGCGGCCGGGACGATTCGAGCAGCTGCGCCTCACCTAGCGTCGCGGCGCAGGCGCATTCGGCGACGATGACGCAGGCCGCGGCAAGAAGGCGAACGAGGTAAACGCAATAGACGTTCGCTGAACTTGCTCGACGTAACATGGCTTGCTCCTTCGTAACGGACTGATGTGCGAACATACATCGCAGCATCCGTGCCATGTCGAGAAGTTCCGCCAAGTCATTGATTTTAAGAAAAAATGTCTGGCATCCAGTTCGTGCTGAACTCGTTGCATGAGCATTTCATGTACATGGGCTAGACAGAAAATGAGCACACGAGGCCTGAGTGCCTCGTGGCAAGTGTGCCTAGGCGTCTCGCGCCGGATGACCTGTGGGCGCGCTGTAGTCAACAACGTATTTCCGCGCCGTCCGGCGATCCAGCCCGGTACGGTCAGCGACATCGGCGTAGGTGCCGAGCTGCTGATACAGCATCGCGCAATAGTGCCCCAACAGATCCTTGGCACTCAACTGCCCGGCTTGCACCTGGTCGGAAAACCGCTGCGACGCGTTCATGCTTGCGCTGCCGAAGTCGCTTTTGTAGCGACCGGTGAGGAGGATGCGGCGCACGGCTTGCTCGAGTTCGCGCACGTTGCCCGGCCACGCATAATCGCGCCGCACGTCTCGGTGCAGGGCCTCTAGTGCAATCGACACCAATTCGGCCTGTTGCGCCCCGACAATTCGCGTCACCAATATGCGCACCAGGTCTTCAAGTTCGCCTGGGCGCTCTGTGATGCGCTGGCGCAGCGTCGGCATCTGTATAACGTCTGAACACAAGCGGTAATAGAAGTCGTCGCGAAAGTGCCCTTCTGCGCGAAGTTCTGCCCACGGCCGATTGGTCGCCGCGATGACACGACCGGCAAAGCGCTGCGCATCGTGGCTGCCGAGCGGCGTGAAAGTTCGGTCTTGCAGCACGCGCAGCAACTTGATCTGGATAGGCGCGGAAACTTCGCCAATTTCATCGAGGAACAGCGAACCATATGCGCTGCAATGCTCGAACACGCCGGCATGGTGATCAATGGCACCGGTAAACGAACCTTTTTTGTGGCCGAACAACTCTGACTCAATGAGTGATTCCGGAAATTGAGACAGGTTGATTGCAGTAAAGCTGTCGGTAAAGTTTGCTGCGAAGCGACGCTTGTCGCGCAAGTAAGGAATGAATCCCGATCGTCCGATCGCCGCTGCAGCCTCACCTTTGCCGGTGCCGGTCTCGCCAATCAGGAGCGTCGAGAAGTCCTCCATTCGATTCGACAGGTTGTCACGATAGGTGACCAGATCGTGAGTGACGACGTTGTTCCACAGTGCACATCTCAGTAATCGCATCGATTCGCAATCGCCAGTCAGGGATAGCACGATGAAGTGAAATGCTCGTCGCAATTGGTAGAAAAGCGCGAAATAGCGCGTGGCGGCGTCTTCGTCGACTCCACACTGCGCAAGTTCAGCAACAATACTTTGGGCGGTGCGTTCGATCGATGGCGTCTCTTTGCGCGCGACTTCGCGATCGATCAGATCATCCAGCTGCGGCAGGTGATGGTGGTACGCAACATAGAGAAACGCGGCCTGCACGAGCAGGCGATCTTCGGTATTCAAGTCTTGCAGTTGGCTGGCATCCGTGTAAGAGCGCAGGCGCGGCTCGACGATGCGCCGAAGTGCCTCCTGATCGAGCACGAGTTCGGCAATCGAGGCGCCCGGTACCAGGCGTTGAATGATTTGCGCGCGCTCGTCGCTGAATGGATTGCCGTACACGACCGGCCAAAGTGCGGCGAAGAACTCGCGCTCCGAAGGCTTCAAGCGGGTACTTGCCATGCGTGGCCCTTTCCATCCTTCAACGTGCAGCAAATGTATACCGCATGTTCAAAGATTGCTAGTCCCTTGCCGCAATAACCGTGTTGGATAATTTAGTAAAAACATTTGAATCAATGACTTACAAGTATTTTTGCCATTGGCACACGTTATGCGAAGTACCCAGCAGTACCGCACTTTGGGAGGTGGCAAATGGAAACCAGGATCGCCAACGAATTCGAAAACGCCAGCAGCCAATTGTCATCGGGCGACCATGGCTCTGTCAGCGCCGTCGTGGCAATGGTCGCATGGCACTTGATCATGCTTCTGATGCTCGCGGCGTGACGGGAATCGCAATGTTTGTATACCCACTCCAGTTCTTTCTCACTCGTCTCGGTGCCGGGTCTTTGGTCAACAGGGAGTCGCAAATGAAACACATCGTCAGAAGTTGGGAAGTCTTGCGCCGGCAGGGTCAAAGATTTGGCCCCTATCTCCTCCTCGAAGCCGTAATGCCCGGTGGAACGTTGTTCGCATTTTTGCTTTATCTTTACCGGGTGCGGAGAGGCTGATGAGCGATCACGACCTTGGCGGCCAACCGATGAGGCAGCTACCTATCGAGACGGCGTCGCTGACGCCACGCTCGTTCGTTCCCGAAGATGTGCCGAAGGCCTTCCAGATGAGCCAGGAAGACGG
>JANPBQ010000270.1:0-6641 GCA_031430555.1 Betaproteobacteria bacterium | reverse complement strand
TCTGCTGTATCAATACTGGGTGCATACCGAACTGATCGGTCGCCTCGGCTGGATGGAACGCGTCTTTGTCACGCCATCCAATCACCGCGTGCATCACGGACAAAACGCGTATTGCATCGACAAGAACTACGGTGGCGTTTTGATCGTCTGGGATCGGCTGTTCGGCACGTTTGCCGAAGAGCGCCGCGATGGGAAAATCATCTACGGCATTCGCAAGCCGTTGCGCAGCTATAACCCGTTATGGGGGAATTTGCACACTTTCGCGGATCTCTGGGCCGAATCGATGGCGGCGCGCGGCTGGCGCGCAAAAATCGGTGTCTGGCTGGCACCGCCGGGCGGCTGGACCGATAAACCCGTTGCGGAATTTGACTCGGCAGCGTTCACCCGTTACACAGTGCACACGCCCACCGCATTGCGCCGGTATGTCGCATCGCAGTATGCAATTCTGTTCGCGGCGGTCATGCATCTCGTTGCGGTGGCGGCGACATTGACACTTCTCGACAAGAGTCTGTACGCATTGGCCGTGCTGGCGACGGTACAGTCGCTTGGCGCGCTGTTGGCGGGTGGCGTCTTCGGGCGGCGCGTCGAACAAGTGCGCGTCATCGTGCTGGGTATTGCTTTCGCACTGGCCCCGGACTGGTTTGGATATGCCGCACCCATCGTGGTGAAAGGCAGCGTGCTGGTGATACTGCTGGGCAGTGCCGCATGGCTGCAGGCGGTATGTCGCAGGAAGGTGAGTGATTTCCCGGCATGAACGGCGATGCGCTTTCCGATCTGTTGCTTGCAGCGATCGCGTTGATAGTTGCGTGGCGATTGGTGAACACCCACCCCGGCGTCGCTGTCGGCGTCATGCTGATCGGGTTTGCGGCGCTGCTTGGCGTGCCGGATTACCTGGGCATTGTTCAGACACGCGGCCCGCACAATTTTGCGAGTTTGGTTGCGGCATGTGCAGGGTTGCCGTTGATCGCCATCAGCATCGGTTGGCCGCACGATGCCATTGCGCGTCGCATCGGCGCGGCTGCGCGTTTCGCCGTGCTGGCGGGCGGCATCGGCGTTCTGTTGGTTGGTGTGCTCGGGGTTTCGCCGCTGGGTCAAGTCCTCCCCGCCCTTTCCGCGTTGATGCTGGTTTTTTCTGCCGTACGATCCCGACGAACGGCGGCCATTTGTGCCAGCGCCGTGTTGGTCTGCACATTCGTTGTTAGTGCCGTTGGCTGGATCGTGAGTCCGCTCAATGCGGTTCAACAACTTCACGTATTGATGGCCGTTTGGCTGGTGCTGGTAGCGATTGACCATGCATCGCTCGCTTGTCAATTAACCGTGATTCACGGCGACTCCACTTTGAACGGTGATAACGCACAAGTGTCGCGACATTAGATATCCGGACTCACGGCACGCCGGTGAAACGCTAGCACTGGTGCGACGTTTGGCGGCTTTGTGCCTCAAAATGTCCGCCAATGCTGGTGTTTTGCCTGCGAAAAAGTACCACAGTAAATAACTCAGATACAAAACAGCGTGACTCGCGTGACGTGGGTTCAATTAGCGTAAGGGCAAAACACAGGCGCGGTTTGTGGCAAGCTAGCCGCACGCACACCAAGGATCTTTATGTACATCAGCCTCTTCGACATGTTCAAGATTGGCATCGGCCCATCAAGCTCGCACACGGTCGGGCCGATGCGCGCGGCGCGGCGGTTTTTGGTGGAGATGGCGGAGGCGGATTTTGCACGCATCCATCGTGTCGAAGTCGAGCTTTACGGCTCGCTTGCGCACACGGGACACGGCCATGGCACCGACATGGCGATTCTGTTGGGGCTGGAGGGCGAATTGCCGGATCACGTCGATACCGCCACGGTGCCGCAACGCGTCCACGATATCCGCGTTGCGCGCGAAATTTCGCTGCTGGGAAAACATCGAGTGCATTTCGATTGCGACCGTGAATTGATTTTTAACCGTGTCGATTTGTTGCCCGTGCATTCCAACGGCATGCGCTATGCCGCGTTCGATGTTGCGGGAAAACTAATCCTTGAACGCGAGATGTATTCGATCGGTGGCGGCTTCGTGGTCGATACCGATGAAGCGTTTGTCGGTAGTCCGCGCGGCGTGGAGGCGCGTGTGCCCTATCACTTTGAGACGATGGACGAATTGCTCGCACTCGCCAAGGCCGCCAACAAACCGTTGCATGAAATGCTGATGGAAAACGAGATCGCGTTGCACGGCGAGGCGGCGACGCGCGAATTCATTGCGCGAATGAAAGCGGTCATGTTCGATTGCATCGATCGCGGCATGAATACCGATGGCATGTTGCCCGGTGGGTTGAAAGTGAATCGGCGCGCGAAGGCGATCGCGGCGCGATTGAACAAGACCGACGCGCATGTCAGCGAAGGCGCGATGAACTGGGTAAGCGTGTTTGCGATAGCGGTGAACG
The DNA here is from genome assembly GCA_031430555.1 of Betaproteobacteria bacterium. Classification (GTDB taxonomy): domain Bacteria; phylum Pseudomonadota; class Gammaproteobacteria; order Burkholderiales; family Usitatibacteraceae; genus UKL13-2. The sequence continues at coordinate 4,219 of JANPBQ010000270.1, read as the reverse complement.
AAGAGAATGCGGCTGGCGGACGTGTGGTTACGGCACCCACCAATGGTGCCGCCGGTGTGGTGCCCGCGGTACTTCGCTACTACAACGATTTTCGTGATGCCGATGACGCGGGCGTCACGCGTTTCGTGCTGGCCGCCGCCGCGATTGGCGCGCTGTGCAAACGCAATGCCTCGATCTCGGGTGCGGAAGTGGGATGCCAGGGTGAAGTGGGTTCAGCGGCGGCAATGGCGGCGGCGGGGCTCGCAGCAGCGCTAGGGGCATCGAATGAGCAGATCGAAAACGCCGCCGAGATCGCGCTCGAACATCACCTCGGCATGACGTGTGATCCCATCGGCGGCCTGGTGCAGATTCCCTGCATTGAGCGCAACGCGATGGGTGCCGTAAAAGCGATCAACGCGTGTTCGCTCGCGATGCTGGGCGATGGCTCGCACATGGTGAGTCTCGATCAGGCGATCGAAACCATGCGGCGTACGGGGGCGGATATGCAGACGAAATATAAGGAGACTTCGCTCGGTGGATTGGCGATTACGGTCTCGGTGCGGCAGGTGGAGTGCTGAGGTTTGTGGATTTTGCGGTGGTTAAAAAATCGCCGCCGCCCACCGCCCCGCTTTTGCGCGAAAATACTCTACTTCGCCTCAACGACAAATTGCCGTCAGGCCCATTCACCAAGAGCGAAACAATCGCCACTCAGTTTCGGAGGAAAACGAAATGACGTATGCCGCACTCACCGGTTGGGGCAAATGCCTGCCGCCGGCTATTCTTACCAACGCCGATCTCGGCACGTTCCTTCCCACCGACGACGCCTGGATCACCAGCCGCACCGGCATGAAAGAACGGCGCATCTCGCACGTCTCGGGGCTCGAGATGTCGTACGTTGCAGCCGTGCGCGCGCTGGCGTGCGCGGGCATTGCAGCCAACGAACTTGATTTCATCATCTACGGCAGTTGCAGCTTTGATGAACACGTGCCGAATTCGGCATCCGGCTTGCAGGTGAAATTGGGTGCCACCAAAGCGGCGGCGATGGATTTGAATACCGCTTGCACCAGTTTTCTCTACGGTATGTCCACCGCGACCGCGTTCATCAAATCGGGTGCTGCGAAAAAAATATTAGTGATCGGCGTCGAGCATATTTCCAAATTCATGGACTGGAATAATCGCAACGTCGCTGTGCTGTTCGGTGACGGCGCGGCGGCGTGCGTGTTCGAGGCGACCGAAAATGTTGAGGGCGTGATTGCGCAAAAGTTGCAATGCTTTGCCGATGCGCGCCAGACGCTGAGGGTGCGTGGCATGGGGGCCATTTACGCGAACGCCGGCACGGAGCTGGGTGACACGCGCTGGGATTTCGATGGCCAGGAAATATTCAAGAAAGCCGTCACTGGCATGAGCGAGGGTAGCCTGGCGGTGATGGCCGAAGCGGGCGTGACGATGGACGATATTGATGTCGTGGTGCCGCATCAGGCCAATTTGCGCATCCTCGAAGCGGTCGCCAAAAAAGTGGGCGCACCGATGGAGAAGGTATTTCTCACCATCCACAAATACGGCAACATGAGTGCGGCCACTGCGCCAATTGCGTTGGTGGAAGCGCTGGAAGAAGGCCGCGTGAAGCCGGGCTCCCTCGTTTTGATTCCCGCATTCGGCGGCGGACTGACCATGTCCGCGCATTTGATCCGCTGGGGTGCGCGCACCACACCGATTGCCACCAGCGATATCGACTTGCCGCCGTGCGAGCAGACTGCGCTACAAATTGTTCAAGGGTTGATGGCGGAGAAAGAGCCGCACGATCGATCCGAGGCGGCACTAATGAGTGCGAAGTTTATTGAGCAGGGGTGAAATTTGAAAGATTTTTTTGCCACGGATAAATGCGGATAAAAGCGGATAAGACCCGGTACGTAATGTTTTATCCGCATTTATCCGTGGCAAAAAACTCAACCCCCAACCGATAGCGGCCCTTCCTCCATCGCCGCCACTTGTTCGCGCAATTCCAGAATCCGATCCTGCCAATAGCGTTGCGTGTTGAACCACGGGAATGCGCGCGGAAATGCGGGATCATCCCAGCGCTGCGCGAGCCAGGCGGAATAGTGAATCAATCTGAGCGTGCGTAGTGCTTCCAGCAAATGTAATTCGCGGCGATTAAAGTCGGCGAACTCTTGATAGCCTTCGAGCACGTCGCGCAATTGCACGGTCATTTCCTCGCGTGTGCCGGCGAGCAACATCCACAAATCCTGCATCGCCGGGCCGCTGCGGCAATCGTCGAAATCGACGAAGTGCGGACCGTCGTCGGTATAGAGCACATTGCCGGCGTGGCAGTCGCCGTGCAATCGAATGCGGGCGACTTCTCCCGCACGCGCATAACACGCGCGTACACCCGAGAGCGCCTGATCGGCGACACTCGCCCAGACGTCGCGCAGATCGGTGGGGAGGTACGGGCTTTGCATCAGCCAATCCCGCGGAATCTGGCCGTGACTCTCGATATCAAGCGCGGGCCGATGCGCGAATTGTCGCGTGGCACCGACCGCGTGAATGCGGCCCAAGAATCGCCCCATCCATTCGAGCACCTCGGGGTTGTCGAGTTCCGGCGCGCGCCCGCCGCGACGCGGACTTAAGCTGAATCGGTAGCCGGCGAATTCGTGCAGCGTTTTGCCGTTGATTGCAAGCGGCGGCACCACGGGGATTTCGCGCTCAGCCAACTCTTCGGTGAAGGCGTGCTCCTCCAAAATCTGCGCGTCGCTCCATCGATTGGGCCGATAGAATTTCGCGATGACCGGTGTCGCTTCTTCGATGCCGATTTGATAGACGCGGTTCTCGTAACTGTTGAGCGCCAGCATGCGGCCATCGACCAAATAGCCGGCGCTTTCGACGGCATCGAGGATGACATCGGGTGTGAGGCGATCGTACGGTGTGGTGTTTTCAGACATGGCGCATTGTAACCTTCGGATTGTGATGACGACCGGTGTGAGTTGCCAAAGTCTAGCACTGGTGCGGGTTGCAGGCCATTTATGGCTGGAAACGCCCGCCAGCATTAGAGTTTTCGCCCCGCAGCCCATTGCCTCGACGTGTGGACCTATGCAATGAATCGTCCTTTCCCCGCGCAGGCGGGGACCCAATTTTTCGCACTGTCGCCGCATCAAATTTGGTCTCCACCTGCCCGCGGGAAGGGCAGAGGAGATTCAACTTGCACCGTCGCGACTTCAATCCGAAATGAAATGTTCCGTTGCACCGCCCGACGTTCACCCAGCCGCGCAAATCAAACACGATAAAATGGCCGCATCGTCAACGAGGTTTTTTCCATGTCTTCATTAAGTTGTTTCGATATTCTTACCGGCAAAGCTTCACTCGGCCCGCACCATCCCACTACACCAGTGACCATCAAAGGCTGGGTGAAAACGCGGCGCGATTCCAAAGCGGGAATTTCTTTTGTGAACGTGTCCGACGGCTCCTGCTTTCACCCGGTACAAGTGGTGGTGCCGAACACGCTCGCCAATTACGTCGATGAAGTGCAAAAACTCACCGCCGGTTGCGCCGTGGAGGCGACCGGCTTGATCGTGCCTTCGCCCGCCAAAGGCCAGCCATTTGAAATGCAGGCGACGGCCATAGAAGTGGTGGGGTGGGTCGATGATCCGGACACGTATCCGATCACCCCCAAAGCGCACACGATGGAATATTTGCGCGAAGTCGCGCATTTGCGGCCGCGCACCAACGTGATCGGCGCCGCAACGCGCGTGCGCCACACCATTGCCTCCGCGATCCACCGCTTCTTTCATGAAGAAGGTTATTTGTGGGTGAATACGCCGATCATCACCGCCTCCGACGCGGAAGGCGCGGGAGAGTTGTTCCGCGTCTCAACGTTGGACATGATGAATTTGCCGAAAACCCCTGAGGGAAAAATCGATTTCGCGCAGGATTTTTTCGGCCGTGAAGCGTTTCTGACCGTATCGGGTCAGCTCAATGTCGAAACGTATTGCATGGCGCTTTCGAAGGTCTACACCTTTGGGCCGACTTTTCGCGCCGAGAATTCCAACACCTCGCGCCACCTGGCCGAGTTCTGGATGATCGAGCCGGAAATTGCGTTCGCCGATTTGAGCGACAACGCAAGTCTCGCCGAGGCGATGTTGAAATACATCATCACCACCGTACTTTCCGAGCGCGCCGACGACATGGCGTTTTTCGAGGAACGCATCGAGAAGGGCCTGATCGCCAAACTCGAACAAATCGTCAAAGC
>JANPBQ010000269.1:0-2662 GCA_031430555.1 Betaproteobacteria bacterium | reverse complement strand
CAAACCCGCCTCAACCATTGTCCAGCCCGCCGTGGCCGCGACGCCGGTGATCACACTATTGGACGAAGCCCGCAAACTCGCCAATCCCGATGCCGTCGCACAATATTTTGGTGCGCCGCCGGCAACGGTCACCGGCGATCTCGCCGCGCGTCCCGCATTGGAGCGCGAGAAAAAACGCATGACCACGCAGCGCGAAACGCTGGCCAGAATCGAGCGCCTGCGCGCCGACGTGTTGCGCGCGACCGGCCAATGGGAGGCGGCGTGGAAAGCGTTTGCGCAAATCAAGCGCTGGGAAGCCGAACCGACCGAGAAGCCAACGCCGGCGCAGCTACAGACCCGTGCCCTCGAGGCGGCGATGCTGGAACAGGATGGCCACCTGGGTCTTGCGTTGGACGCGCTCAATACCAGACTGAAGGACGAGCCCGCCGACAAGAAGCTACTGACCCAGCGCCTGGCCGTCTATGAGAAGCTGGGCTGGGCGGATATTGCGGCGCGCGAAAAAGTGCGCCTTGCGATGTTTGATCAGCAGAAAAAAATTGCCGGGAAGCTTTAATGCGGTGCCTGCGTTCGTTCAGCGCGGGTCAACCCGCTGCCCGCCCAGCGGCAGCAAGGCGATCAGCGCGAACAACAACGCGATTGCGATGATCATGGTCGCGATAGGATTGTCCTTCACGTAATCGCGCGGCGTGTATTTTTCCGGCCAGCGCTCGCGCGAGAGAAAGGTCTCCCAGTAAATCACCGGTTTTACCGAGCCCAGATTGTCGAGCGTGGTGCGGTGAAAGTCTGATTGCCAGACCGCCAACTTGTTGCCCGGCTGGAACACAGAAAAATCCGGCGAATGGCGCGATGCCCACGGCGCGCGGCGCGGATCCAGGCCATCGACATCGATGGTGAACATTTGCGCTCCCGGTGCGGTGAGTTTTGCCTCGACCTGCCAGGTGCGCCACAACACGCGAACGCCGCGAAAGTAGGTGAGCTTGTCGTCGGCGAAAGGCGCGCGGGTGATCTCGATTTCGGCCGGAACGTATTGTTCCTCGTGAACCGCGAGCGGGTGTTCGTTATTGACGAGGTACGCGCCGCCCGCGACCAGGCAGGCAACGATTGCCGTCGTCAGCCGCGTCGCAAGCGGCGATCCTGCCGTATCGCCACCCTTCTTTCCGACCAACGAAAGCAGAAGATAGATTGCCGCAATGGCCAGCAATAGCGCTGGCGCGATCAAGAACTCGATACTATTCTCGATCGCCTCGCTGAACGCCGGAAATCGCGCAAACGCGGCGCGGCTGATCAACAGCGCCGGCGGACTTTGCAGGAGCGCGACCGTCTCCGGTTGTTTCAGTTTATTGTCCGCATAGAACCACACCGGGTGGACGGAGCCCTCTGCAAAACGATTCTTGTCGGGGCTGTACTTTTGGTCGAAATAATTTTTGTCCGGATCAAAATCGGACAGCGCCACGGCGAGCGCAAAAGGACGATCGCCGACGCGAAGATCGATGTGCCATCCGGCGATGGCTTCGTCGGTTTGCGGTTTGGCTTCCAACGCGTCGGCCCAGTACCGAGCTTTCACCACGGTCGCGCGCGTGGCGACATAGCCATCGCGAAACAACCACTGCGCGAGCGGGCCGCTTTCCTGCGCAACGGCAAGCATGACGCCGACCGCGACAACGGCGAGCCAGAGTGCGATCCGAAAACGTCCCGCATGCCAGCGAGCGCCCCAGCCATGTCCTCCTGGCTGCGCACGCTGGAGACCATTTGCTGCCCCGCTTTTTCCAGGCAGCTTCACCGCGACGCGTGTTCGTTTTTGTTTCATCTCAGCTCCCGAGAACGAAATGCAACCATACCGCAATTGGGCACTTCTAAAAAACCGTCGTTCCGGCGAACAACCAAGGGGGTTGCGCCGTGATGACAAGGTAAATATTGATGCGGCAATTGAGCCTGTTGAAACCATGCCCTTCCCCGCGAACAACCACAAGGGTTGCGCGGGGAAGGAATTTATTGAGTCAAGATCAACATATTTAGTTGCCGCATCAATAAAACTCCAATTTAAGACCCCAGCAACCACGCCACTCTACAAGCACAAATGTCCCGAAAGCCGCTACAGTGCTTGTGTTTCATGCGTCGAATTCAATGCTTTGCCCTTTGTCGTCCGCATGCGGCCACCGCAGATGCCTGGCTTGCATAACCTCTGCTCGGCCCCACTTAGTAGCGATGTTCAAACGCAAACTCAGTTGGCGGCGACCGCTGTTTTACTTCTTGCTCCCGGTATTCATTGTGATGGTCTTTCTCGGTTTTCCCATTCCGGTTCCGCCGCCACCCGCGACCAAAACCGGCCAGGAAGAATCGGCCCCTGCGCGCCCGGAAGAAAAGCGTTGATGGTAGTGTGTCGCACTCGCGACGTGTCACGTTCCCGCATTTACCGAGGCGCCCCCTCAAATTGAAGAAATTTCCCCATGCAAAATGAAACCAAACCACAAACGCTTCGCGCCGTCGTCGCGGCGGTTCACCTCCCCGCCGTCACCGATAACGAGTTTGACGCCTCGTTGACGGAGTTGCGCGAGTTGGCGAAAACGCTGGGGTATCAGGTCGTCGGCACATTCGTTCAAAAGCGCGATCGGTTTGATTCGGCGGCTTATCTCGGCGTCGGCAAGCGGCAGGAAATGCGTCG
>JANPBQ010000268.1:0-9817 GCA_031430555.1 Betaproteobacteria bacterium | reverse complement strand
GTCACAGCAAAGACGATCGCAACGTGTGCGCGCTTGCCGTTCGTGACGAACTGTTTTGCGCCGTTCAACACCCACTTGCCGTCGACGGGCTTGGCTGTCGTTTTAAGATTGTTGGCTTCCGATCCCGCCTGCGGTTCCGTGAGGCAAAAGCACCCGATCTTTCTGCCTGCCGCTAAATCACGCAAGTACATTTCTTTTTGCGCTTCTGTTCCCCAGGCGAGTATCGGCCCGCACCCGACCGAATTATGCACGCTCATTATCGTGGAGGTAGAAGCATCACCCGCCGCGATTTCTTCAATCGCCATCGCGTATGCGGTGTAGTCGGAAAACGTCCCGCCCCATTCTTCAGGCACCACCATGCCGAGCAGGCCGAGTTCGCCCATTTGCGCGACGACGGCATCGGGAATCCACTTGTCCTTTTCCCAATGCGCGGCGTTGGGTGCCAATTGTTCGCGGGCAAAATCGCGCGCCATGTCGCGGATCATGCGCTGTTCGTCAGTCAAGAAATCGTGGCTTGCTTTCATGGGCGTTCGGTCAAAGTGGCTACTTGGCTTCGTCCAGTTTTTTCAATTCATCCGTCGTTTTCTTTGTCGCGTCTTCCGCAGCAGCGGCAGTGGCTTTGGCTTTGTCGAGCGACTTGAATTGCTCGCCATAGACCGGATTTTCGCGCACCGCTTTGTTGGCGGCATCTTTTTCGATTTTCTGCTGCTCCGCCGTTTTCGCCGGCTCGGCGGATTTTCCGCAGCCGAACAATCCCGCGATCACGCATGCGACGGCGAGCCATTGTAATTTCACCATGTGAGTTCCTGTCCTGTGTAATCAAAAAAACGACCGTTGCTGTCCGGCGTAACGCCGGCGATGACCTTGCGCATGCCTTGAATGCTGGCGACCGGCTCAATGTCCGCGTCGCTTCCGCCCATGTCGGTCTTTACCCAGCCGGGATGAAGGCTGACGCAATTGACGCCCTTCGGCCCCCATTCCAGCGCAGCCGTATGGATCACCATATTCAGCGCCGCCTTGCTGGCACGATAGGTCACGCGCGATGCGCTCGCCTGCAAACTGATCGAACCCATGCGGCTGGAGAGAAACGCAAATGTTCCTTTTGTCTTCACCAGTGCGGGCGCAACAATCGGTATCGTGCGCAAGGCACCCAGCACGTTGGTGCGCATTACCGCATCGAACTCGGCCTCCGCGCAGCCGACCGCACCAGTGTTTTTTGGCCCGAGTACGCCGGCGTTGTAAATGCAGACATCGATGCTCGTTCCGTTCAGCGCTTTTTCAAGATTGCCGAAACTGTTTTCATCGTTGACATCCAAACGCAACGCCGTGGCACCCGCGCTCGCGAGCAAGGCATCCTGCTCGGGCGACCGGCAAGTGCCGAGCGTAAGCCAGCCGTCGGCGCGGTATTGGCGCACAAATTCGAGACCCAGGCCGCGTGATGCGCCGACAATTAGAATGGATTTCATAGGGAAACTTGAATGAAATGCGTCTGTGGACAGGTGGGGCTGTTACGTTGCTCCGGTTTTGGGGAAAGCGAGAGCACAGAATAAACTCTAGCACTGGCGCGGCTTTCAGAGGCTTTATGCTCAGGAAGCCGCGCCCGTGCTTGGGTTCCTGCAATTTTGCTTATTGGATTGTGTGTTGTGCTCAACTCTAATAAAAATCGAACTTCGTGTTATTCATTTGCCTTTGTCAGAGTTTTTTTCGCCTTCCTCGTAGCGTTTCTGGGCCTCGTCGTCGACCTTTTTGCGGTGTGCTTCCGAGCGCTTTGCTGCCGTTTCCTGGCTCTTCAGTGCCTTGCCAAATACTTGATCGGGATTCTGCATCGCCCGCTCTTCGCGCTTTAACTCAAATGCTTCCCGCTCGGCGCGCTGTTGCTCCGCGCTTTTTGGCGCATCCTTTTTACTCTTGCCGCAGCTGGTCAGGCTGGCCACGGCAAGTGAAATGACAAGCGCGCGCGCCCACGGGCTCACATCAATTCCACCGCCAGCGCGGTCGCTTCGCCGCCACCGATGCAGAGCGACGCAATCCCGCGTTTACCGCCGCGCGCTTTCAGTGCATGCAGCAAGGTCACGATCAGGCGCGCACCGGATGCACCGATGGGGTGACCCAACGCGCAGGCGCCGCCATTCACGTTTACTTTCGCGTGTGGCAAATTCAGATCCTTCATCGCCGCCATCGTCACCACGGCGAAGGCTTCGTTAATTTCGTACAGATCCACATTATCCGGGCCCCAGCCGAGTTTCTTGTGCAGCTTGTCGATGGCACCGACCGGTGCGGTGGTGAACCATTCCGGCTCGTGAGCGTTCGAGGCGTGGCCCATGATGCGTGCGATCGGCTTGATGCCTTTGGCTTTTGCGTCGGACTCCTTCATCAGAATCAGCACGGCTGCGCCATCGGAAATCGATGAAGATGTTGCCGCCGTCACGGTGCCATCTTTGTTGAACGCAGGCCGCAGCGAGGCAATTTTTTCCGGCTTGCACTGGCCCGGTGGCTCGTCGGTATCGAGCACCACATCGCCCGCCTTGCCTTTGACCGTGACACCGGCAATTTCCGCTTTGAACGAACCATTGGCCACCGCCGCCTGCGCGCGCTTAACGCTCTCGGCTGCGAAGGCATCCTGTTGCTCGCGCGTGAAGCCGTATTTCGCGGCGGTGGCGTCGGCGAAAATTCCCATCGATTTGCCGTCGTAGGCATTCTCCAAGCCATCGAACGCCATATGATCAAGCGCCTTGAAATGACCATAGCGATAACCCTGCCGCGCTTTTGGCAACATGTGCGGCGCATTCGACATGCTTTCCATGCCGCCCGCCAGCACCGTGGACGCACTCCCGGCGAGAATCGCGTCATATCCCAGCATGACGGTTTTCATCCCGGAGCCGCACACCTTGTTTACCGTGGTGCAGGTGGTGGATTTCAATAAATCCGCGCCGAGTACCGCTTGCCGCGCGGGTGCCTGGCCGAGCGCAGCAGGTAGCACGCAGCCGATCAGCGCTTCGGTGATGTCCTCGGGTTTTACGCCCGATTCCGCGACGGCAGCTTTGATGGCGATCGACGCCAATTGCGGTGACGAAAGACCCACGAGTTGCCCATTCATGCTACCGATGGGGGTGCGTTTTGCGGCGACGATGACGACAGATTCAGACATGATGTGTTTCTCCTTTGCGAATCAAATGCCACCGACCAGAATGTCAATGGCGCGTATCAAATCATGGCGGCTTGCCTCGAGTGTCGCGAGGCGGGTGCCCAGCGCCTGCGCGGGCACCGCGCCGCACTCATACATGAACACGGTGAAGTGCTTTCCGTCAACCGTCACTTCCGGCATCAACCCCTCCACCCGCCGCGCGATATTCCGGGTCGGTTTCAATGGCGCCACCCAGCACGAAGGCAGTTGACCCAGCAAATCCGATTGCAGCGAAACCACAAAGGGTGCCGCCGCGCGGCCGTTGGGGTTCGGGTTGCGATAAACGTCGAATTGGGCCATCTCAAAACATGCGGAGGCCATCGCTCCACAGCCCGTATTTTTCAAAGTGTTCATTGCACGCCGCGAACGCCGCCTTGTTTTCCTCAAGCCAGCGGCGGCGGCGTTCCTCGGCGAGTCGCGTCTTCAATCCTTCTTCAAGCGTTTGCGAGAGGTTCACGCCGAGATCGCGTGCCTGCGCGAGAAGATCCTCATTGATCGAAACATTGGTCGGTCGCTTGGGAGCGGTGATATTGTAGGCGGCCATGTTTTGCCGCGCAAAATGAGTCGGGCCGGGCAGTGCGGCAGTTTTCGCCGCGGTGGGGGTGGTTTTCTTTCGGGGCGGCTGGGTCATGGGGTGCTCCTGTCCGGGATGCACATAGTCTATGCGCATCTAGTGTGCGCGTCAATCATGCGCTCTCGCCAAACAATTCGCGGCCAATCAACATCCGGCGGATTTCATTGGTGCCGGCGCCAATGTCATAGAGCTTTGCATCGCGCAGCAGCCGCCCGGCGGGGTACTCGTTGATATAGCCATTGCCGCCCAGCGTCTGGATTGCTTCCAGGGCCACTTTCACGGCGCATTCGGAGGCATACAGAATGCATGCCGCCGCATCTTTGCGCGCTGCGCGCCCGCGCCCCTGATCGAGCATCGTTGCCACCCGATAGCTGAACGCGCGTGAACTTTGCAATGCCACATACATGTCCGCCACCTTGGCTTGCATGATGCCGAAGCTGCCGATCGGCTGGCCGAACTGTTTGCGCTCATGCACATACGGCAGCACAATATCCATCGCCGATTGCATGATGCCGATCGGCCCGCCGGAGAGCACCGTGCGCTCGGTGTCGAGACCGCGCATCAGCACGCGCGAGCCGGCGTTGAATTCACCGAGAATATTTTCTTCGGGGATTTCGCAATCCTCGAACACCAATTCGCAGGTGTCGGATCCGCGCATGCCGAGTTTGTCGAGTTTCTGCGCGGTGCGAAATCCCTTTATGCCCTTTTCGACGATGAACGCCGTCATCGCGCGCGAACCCTGATCCTTCGGCGCGGTGCGCATGTAGACGATCAGGACGTCCGCATGAGGGCCATTGGTGATCCACATCTTGCTGCCGTTGGCGATAAAGCGGTCGCCTTTTTTTTCTGCACGGCAGGCCATCGATCCGACCACGTCCGAGCCCGCGCCGGGTTCGGACATCGCCAGTGCGCCGACATGCTCGCCGGAGCAGAGTTTCGGCAAATACTTCACGCGTTGCGCTTCACTGCCGTTGAGATAGAGGTTGTTGACGCAGAGATTTGAATGCGCGCCGTAGGCCAATCCGACTGAGGCCGAGCCGCGCGAGATTTCCTCCATCGCGACGGTATGTGCGAGGTAGCCCAGCCCGGTGCCGCCGTATTCTTCTGGAACGGAAATGCCCAGCACGCCAAGGTCGCCCAACTTTTTCCACATGTCCATCGGAAATTCGTTTTGCCGATCAATCTCGGCGGCGCGCGGCGCGAGCTCGTCGTCGCTTAAGCGCCGGACCGAGTCGCGCAGTGCGTCGGTGTCGTCGCCCAAATGGGTATCGAAAATCATGCTCTCTCCGAAAAGCGCCGCGCACGGATCGTGAATTGCCGTGCATTCGATGCGCGAATTTCATATTATCGCGCCAAACGGCGGCGATACGCGGGATCAGGATCGGATTACGGTCGCGCGTCGCGCATTGATCACACTACCGCTCGCCAGAATTGCCGAGCAGCACCAGAACACGGGATAAAGGCCAAATCCCGCACCGAGTGAGCCGAAGATCACTGGCACCAACACTTGTGTGAATTTATTCACTGTCAATCGCAATCCCAGTGCCTCGCCGGCGCGACCGAGAGGTGAATAGTTATACGACATCGTGATGGTCAACGGCTGACCACAGCCGAGGCCGAGGCCGAGCATGAATGCGAGCAGCGCAAGTATCCACGGCGCTTGAAAAATCGGCAGTGCAAAGTAGCTGGCGGCGGCCAATGCCAGCGCACCTGTCAGCACGCCTTCTTCGGTAAATCGTTTCACCAGCGCCGGCAACCAGATGCGCACCGTAAATGCAGCGGCGGACGGCATCGCGACGATGAGGCCGATGGCGGTCGCGGAAAGGCCAATGGAATGGCCCAGTATCGGCAAATAAAAACTGCAGAGATCGATGCCGGTCAGGATCAGGCCGCTGACGACGAGCGTGCGCCGCATGTCCGGATTGGCGATGAGATCCCGCACGGAACGCGTGCTCGCATGCGCCCCCGAGTGCGGCCGATGCGGCGGCAGCAGACGCGGCACACATAGCAGTACGATCGCGGGAATCGACGCGAGAATAGCGAGTACTGCGTAGGTATGCCGGGGCCCGATACGGTCAAGTACATAACCCACCAGCAATGGGCCCAGCATGCCGGCAATGGCGGCACCGAGCGAAAAATTTGAAAAATTTTTCGCACGCTCGATCCCCTCGCCGAACGAACCGACCAATTGGTGCGCGGAGACATGAAAAAAGATCCAGAAAATACCGATCAATGCCGGTGAAATATATAGCGCCGTCATGCCGGGGAACGCGGCCGGCACTGCAAGGCCCGCGGCCAATCCGGCGGAGCCCACAATCAGCGGCCACTTGGGGCCGATGCGATCCGCGGTTTTGCCGGCGGTCAAGGCCAGCAGCAGCGGAAAAATCGCATACATCGCGATCAGAACACCAAGTGTGAACGGACCAGCGCCGAGATCGATCGCGTACAACGAAAGCAGCATCTTGCTGCCTTTCAGCGCGATCTGATTCAGTACCGCCAGAAGAATAAAGACGTAGAGGGTCATGTTATGCGCGTAACCGAAGGTGGTCCAAGCTTAGCATCGCGCTTCGGGCATCGTCTCCGGGTTCTGGTCGATGGAACGACGTTCGGGACGCCCTGGTGCATGTCGCTACTTGAGCAAGCAAGGTAAAACGCATGGCAGGTTTGCCCTCCGACACAAGAAAGTCGGCGGGTTGTCAAGCGAATTCGTGCAGCACGTAATGGCGGTGCTGAGACTCTCCCATCGCATAGCAGGCAACGTGCGATGTCTGGAGAGATGCACACCCTGCGCTCCCGTGCCGTCGTCAAGAATCGACATCGAAACGATTTTCGACCTGCGGAAGTTCACCGAGCAACCTTGTTCAGACCGAAAATGTGTGCAACATTACCGCTGCGTCACTCTTGCAAAAAACCCCGGATCGCCATGCCGATTACAAAAATGTCCGCGAAGCCAATTGCATTTCTCGCACTACTGCTGGGCAGCGCGGCGATCGCGTTTGCGCCGGTTTTCGTGCGTATCGCCGACGTAAGCCCGGCCGCGAGCGCGTTTTGGCGGATGGCGTTGGCGGCACCGCTGTTGTGGATGTGGGTGTACGCCGGCGCGCGCAATGAAAGGTCGAACACGGTGCCGGGAGCACCGCAATGGAAGCTCCTGGCGCTCGCGGGTTTCTTTTTCGCCGGCGATCTGGCGGCGTGGCACTGGTCGATATTGTTTACCTCGGTCGCGAACGCGACACTCGAACTCAATTTCGCGGCGATTTTCGTCACGTTGGGTGGGTGGCTGTTGTTTCGCGAGCGCGTGTCGAAACTTTTTTTGTGCGCGCTGTTGGTTACTTTTCTTGGCGCGACATTGCTGATCGGCCCAAACGTCGGCGGCACCCGTCAGGCGCTGCTGGGTGATGCGCTGGGCCTGCTGGCGGGACTCTGTTATGCCGGCTATATGCTTGCCATCAAGGCGGCATCCCGCAGCGTGGAAACACCGCGCATCATGGCCGTGAGCACCACCGCCGCCGCAATCGCACTCTTGCCATTTGCGTTGTCGACCTCCGTGCATTTCCTGCCGCAAAGTGCGGCGGGCTGGCTTGTCCTCGTCGGCTTGGCGCTGGTCGCGCATGTGCTGGGGCAGAGTCTGATCGCCTATGGATTCAGCCATTTGCCCGCCGCCTTGTCATCCGCGAGTTTGTTGTTGCAGCCGGTATTCGCGGCGGCTTACGCATGGGTACTATTGGGTGAGCGAATCGCGCCGCTGCAAATGGTCGGCGGCGTCATTGTATTGCTGGGCATCTACTTGGCGCGGCGAGGAAGTGCCAGCGCATGACCTGCGTTCGATGACGTTACTATCGCCAATCAAAAGTCTGTGCCTTATCGATTCAGATTTCGCCGGCTATCCAGCCCGCCTTATCCTTTGACGTCTTTTTGGCTTCCTTGTCGTAATCTTTCGAATATTCCTGCCATTGCTTAAGCGCAATGGCGGCGGATTTTTGCGCCAGTAGAACGACATCCTTTCGCCACGCGGCTGTGCCCGCAAATTTTCCCAGCTCGTCGGCCGAATCTGCGCCGAAACGCGAAACTCCGCGCAGATGCCCCCAGGCGGCAACGTCGGCCATGGTCTGCACGACATCGGCCAGCGCCTTTTTCCTGCCGTTAAGCGCGGGCAAATTGACGCGATCGGCAGTGGGCTGCAATTCTTTCAGCACGTAAGAGCGGCGGCCCACACCGATTGCACCGAGAAGTGCGGGGTGAATGGCCTGGCTGATGCGCTGAACCCAGGTCACCCGCTCGGCTTCACTACGCCACGAAGGCTGCTTCGTGTCGATCGCAGCAGCCAGCGCGGACGGATTGGCAAACTTGATGTCGATCAGATAGCGTCCTTCGTCGGTGCCTGTGCCTCGCACCAGGACGACATAGCGTTCGAGCCCGAGGCTTCCGTTGCCCGCGATCCGTCGCGCAATGGCGACGGGCTCGAAGAAACCCGGTGTCGCCTGCGTGCTCGCGTAAGCCGCCAGGATCGACTCGGCGCTGCGCTTGTCGCGATCGGAGGCGTCCAGTGCATGGATGTCGTCGCTGATGAAATGGATTTTTCGTCCGCGCCGCTCGGTGCGGCGCGAAATGAGATCGATGCGATGCCGGTTTTTCAGGCTCTGCAGCAATTCTTTGACGGGGCCTGTCGCAGTGGCGCGCTCGACCCAGCGCGGCTTGGTGGACATGATCGCAGACGCATAGGTATCCAGGAAACCCGCCAGCAGGGAATTTGCCTGCTTCTCGCCAACGTTCAAATATTTTGCGCCCACCAGGACACTGGACAGGAATCGCACGACATCAAAGGTGAGCGGGGCGACGCACCCCTCATCGAAGTCGCTGAGATCAAAATACACGAGGCGGTTATCGCCTTTATAGCTGCCGAAATTCTCCAGATGCAGATCGCCACAGGCCAGCACCTTCGGCGCAGTCGTGAACGACTTGGGTGCCGCCAAAGTACGATAGAACAAAGGTGCCGTGCCGCGAAAAAAAGAGAAAGGATCACGCCGCAGGTTTTGCAGCTTGAGTCGAAGGCGCTCGGGATCCCGTCCCTTGTTGTCGTCTAGAATTGATTCAGTGGTCGGATGCATGACACATTCTGACTGTTTTTCTTTGAAGGTTCTCAGGGAGTTGCACACGACCATGACACCCATTGTTACGCAGGCAATCTATAGCCTTTTGCTGGCATTGTTCTTGGGGGCCGCCGTGGGACTGGAGAGACAGCTTCGTCGGCATCCTGCGGGCCTCCATACCAACGCGTTGGTGTGCATGGGGTCGGCCGCCTACGTGTTGGTGGCGCTGCTCGTCACGCAGGAATCCAGCCCGACGCGAATCGCCGGTCAAGTGGTGACCGGTGTCGGTTTCATGTGTGCCGGCGTGATCTGGCACGAAGGTGTCACGGTTCGCGGCCTGAATACGGCGGCAACGGTTTGGTGTACGGCCGCCGTCGGCATTCTGGCGGGCTTGAATTTTCCGGTCGTGGCCATTGTGGCCGCTGTGATATTGCTTGCCGCAAATATCCTGTTCCATTGGATCGAGCATCGGTTTTTTCGCGAAACGTAAGCAGAGTAAGGCATTGTTTCCGCAAATTGTTGAACATGGCCGCAAGCGCTTGAATGCCGCAGTCGCCGTCATGATCGCCATCGCTATCGTCGTCACGTTCATGGGCCTTTACAAGGTGAACGACGGCAACTTCGTTCAAGGCAGGTAATTCGCGCAGCCGGACAAGCTCGATCATTGCGCTTTCGACCAGACGCACTACCTTTGGCACGTGCTGGGTGAGGCGGTGATAACCCGGTTCGAACTTTTCCGTCAGTTGCAGCCCTCGACGAGCACTTTTCCGCTTCAACCGCAGACTAAATTCGGAGCGACAGAATGGTGGGGAAGTAGGTGTACTCGTTTGGGTACTTCTATTTACCCTGTCGTACCGGCGAAGGCCGGTACCCAATTTTCGTAAGCCATTGACACATTGACAAAATTGGGCCCCGGCCGCAGCCTGCCCTCGAATGTTTTAATCGGGGGCCGGGGAGACAGAGATTTGA
>JANPBQ010000267.1:0-12253 GCA_031430555.1 Betaproteobacteria bacterium | reverse complement strand
CACCTTATGCCAGCCATGACTGCGAGGCGCGGCAAAATATCCCCACCGACTACACGCCGGAGTTGCTTCCACCCTTACCCGTTACCCCGCGTAAGATTTATGTGAAAACTATCTAACCGAACAGTATTGAGACCTGACCCTGAATGTGAGACTTACGCGATGTTCACAGGCAACCTGTCACAGGAGTTCGCGCCGTGATGCGTCAATGGCGGCTATTTCCAAAATATGCAACGCTGATTGTTTCCCTGGTTGCGGGCCTGCTCGTCATCAGCGGTGGCGTGGGCGCGTATTTTTCTGCGCGGGAAACAGAGAAGTACCTGTCGATGGTGCAGGACCAAACAGCCAAGGCTGCGGCGATTCGCATCGAACAGTTCGTGCTTGACGTTGAACACCAAATGGGATGGGCAACCCTGCCAGTGAATGATGGCAGCGGTAATGAGTTGGAGCAGCGCCGCATCACGCTGTTGAAACTTTTGCGGCAGGTCCCGGCGATTACCGAAGCCTCCTGGATCGACAACGCAAAACGGGCAAAGCTGCGAATATCGCGTGTCGGCATGGATAGTTCGGGGGGCAATGCGGATCTGTCGGGCAATCCTCTGGTGCAAGCGGCGGCAGGCGGCAAGGCCCAGTTTGGCGACGTCTACTTCCTCAAGGGCACGGAACCCTATATGACCGTGGTGCGGCCCGCGTTAGGTGGCGGTGCCGTCATGGCCGAGGTAAACCTGACATTCGTCTTGAATGTGGTGTCGAAAATAGTCGTGGGCAAATCCGGCGTGGCATACGTCGTGGATTCCGCCGGCAACCTGATCGCGCATCCGGATATTTCCATCGTACTGAAGAAAACCAATCTCGCCGCGTTGCCGCAGGTCGCGGCCGCCCGTTCAGGCGCCGCGCTATCACATGGGAGCGATCTGGACGGGCGCGATGTCATTACCGCGAACGCCCCGATCGATTTCCTGCAATGGCGCGTCTTCGCCGACTCCCCCCGTTCGGAAGCGCTGGACGCAATTCGTCCGGTTGTAATTCGCGCGCTGCTGGTGCTGGCCGCGGGCCTCATTGTCTCGGTGATTGCGAGCTTCTACCTCGCGAGGGCACTGGTCCGTCCGCTCCGCACGCTTCAGGCGGGTGCCGGGGAAATGGGCGCCGGGCAGTTCGATCGGCGCATCGATGTCCGGACGGGCGATGAGCTGGAAGTGCTTGCCGAGCAGTTCAACAACATGGGTGCCAAGCTAAAAGAATCCTACTCGGGGCTGGAGAAAAAAGTTGAGGAGCGAACCGCGCAACTGAAACAAGAGCAGGCGAGAACCAAGGACCTTCTTCACAGCATCCTTCCGGCCGATATTGCCGAGGAACTCAGTGCCACGGGTGAGTCGCGTCCGGCCCGCCATGAATCCGTCACCATTCTTTTCACCGATTTTAGTGGTTTTACCCAGACTGTCGCGTCGATCCCGGCCGATCGTATGGTGGCGGAGCTAAACGACTTATTCGCCGCATTCGACGACATCACCGACCGTTGTGGCGTGGAGAAAATCAAGACCATCGGCGATGCATACATGGCGGCAGCGGGGCTGCCGAAAGCCTGCGACGACCATGCGCATCGCTGCGTTCGGGCGGGACTTGGCATCGTCAGTCACATAGAGGAGCGCAACAAACGATCGGCGTTCAAATGGGCCATCCGGGTCGGCATTCACTCCGGGCCGGTCGTTGCGGGTGTCGTGGGCAAGCGCAAGTATGCGTTCGATATCTGGGGCGACACGGTCAACCTCGCCTCGCGCCTCGAAAGCGCCGGCGAGGTTGGCCGCGTGAATATTTCAGCGTACACCTACGACCTCGTTCAGGATCAGTTTGAGTGCGAGTATCGGGGGAAAATCGATGCCAAGGGCAAGGGCGCAATCGACATGTATTTCGTCAAAGCCGCGCGAGGCTAAAAGTCCCATATGGCGGCACAACGCAAAAAGGAGCGGGATAGGGCGAAAACCGCCGTGTCCTTGCCTGAATTTCCGGGTAAGCCGTTCCTATTCAATCACCCGGTCGGCACGCAGCAATACCGACGGCGGCAGCGATAGACCCAGCATTTTTGCGACCCGCAGATTCACCACACACACAAAGCTGCGCGGCTCCTCGATTGCCATCTCGGCAGGTTTTTCGCCCTTGAAAATCCGCGCCACGTAGCCGGCCGCGCGGCGATACACGCCGGCGAAGTCTGGTCCATAGGTCATCAGATATCCGGACTCGGCGGTGCCCTCCGCCTCATGCATGGTCGGCAGTCGATGGCGGATCGCAAGGCGTGCTATCTCCGGGGCAGTGTCGGCAACAGAGGTAAAGAGCGGCATCACCACCGCCTGCGCTTTGCCATCGACAATTTTCTGGAATGCCGACTCCAGGTTCGTGAGGCTCACCGCAAGATTGGGAACCGCAACCTCCAGCAGCGTGATGCCGAGCGCCTTGCCCGCGACGCGGAACTGCTTGAGTTCTTCCTGGCAGGAGTCGTAGAGGGTTTCGTCATAAAGCACCGCAATGCGTTTGGCCCCGGTCGCTTGATGCAGCAGTTCCAAACGCTTGCCCGTAAGCTCCGCACTCGCCGTGGTGACGCCGGTGATGTGCTTGCCGGGCCGCGCCAGCGAGTTTGCATACTCAACCATGACTGGGTCGGTCACCGTGGCGATCACCGTGGGAATAGCGCGGCTTGCGTACCACGCCGCGTCGGTGGCCGCCTTCGAGGGTGTGAACAGAACATCCACCTTGAGAGCGGCGAGTTCGCGCGCCTGGGCCTGGAGGCGTTTGCGGTCGCCGAACGCGACGCGCTTTTCAATGGCGAGGTTGCGGCCTTGGACAAAGCCTAAGTCACGCAACCCCTCGACAAACGCGAGGGCCGTCATTTCACTGAAGCGCCCCTGGTCGGTCCATTCCAGCCAGCCCACGCGCCAAATCCTGCCTGCGGGTTGGGCCAGCGCAAAAAACGGCGCGGCGAGACCCGCGGCAATTGCCAATCGGCGGCGGCGGTTCACGTCAGCCGATCCGCGCACGGGAATCTTTCGCCGAAAATGGGTTTTTCATGCGGCCCTCCTACATCGACCGTACTCTATCCGCAACCACGCAGACCGTCAATTTCCGGCCATTCGCAATCGACTTGCGCCCGGCGAAAAAACGGTCGTACTGGCAAGCGCCAAGGGCCTTGCCCATTGAGGCCTCGTATCTTGCCAATACCGATCAACTTTGTTGTAGTAGCCAAGTAGAACCGGTCGGGCGGCCAACAGTTGCGCTTGCGACAAATTGGAGGAGAATCTATATCCCACCGGTCAAAAGCATGGCCCGACCTGGAATCACCTGTACGCGCCGACCACGTGCGTCGAACGTGTTGCCGAGTTCCGGGCACACTGGCCAGCGGAGTTACTGGCGAAGGCGAATTTTCCGGCTTTTGCCGCGCGACGCAGGCACCACTCGAACGGTCTCACTAAGCGAGGCCATGATCGATAACGCAACAGGAAAGGAAACCGCCATGATCAAGTGCTCCTACCGAAAAATCATCTCAATCGCCTCGTTCGCGGCATTGTTCGCGTTGCCGCTCGTCGCTACCCACGCTGCTGCACAGGGCGCAAACCTTGATGGCAAAGTCTTTGTCGCTGACGCCGGAGAAAAAGGCAAGACTGCCGATGAGAAGGGCGACATCATCACGTTCAAGGACGGAAAATTTCATTCAAGCAGCTGCGACCAGTATGGCTATGGCAAGGGCAACTACAAAACCGCGGCGCAAGGCGATGCCATCACCTTCGAGGCCGAGACCACGAGCGATAAGGACGGACGGCTGGCATGGAAGGGCGCCGTTCGTGGCGACACGATTGAAGGCACCTTCACACACTATCGCAAAGGCGGTTTCTTCAATCCCAATCCGGCGCCCATAGAACACTGGTTCAAGGGCAAGGCCAAGACCTGAGTCGCGTGGCAATCAGCAATCAATAACAACTGATCAAAGGAGTCGATCAAAGGGGCCGCGGTCGATATTTTTTTGGCCGCGAAAAATATCGACCACGGCCCCAATGGCACTACCTTAAGCATGGAACGCCCGAATGTGACGCTGCCGAAGTGCGAGCAGACGAGCCCGTTCTTTGGCTCGTGGCTGAGTTAAGAAAGGCAGATTTTTGCCTCGTCGTTTGAGCGCACGTGGCTCCACGCGACCGGTCAATGAGGGGTCAGGCTCGCATTTTTCACGCCGACTTCCTTCCTGTAATATGCACCCGCCATCACGCCAAGACTCAAGCTCGGCCTTTTGTCAGTCGGACGAGAACCATGTCGAACCCCGCCATTCAGTTTTTCTCCTCATTCCCGCCCCAACCAATACCGAGGTCGCCTGCTCTGATGCGCGATTGCCAGAACCAGAATCTCACTCTTATCAACTCTGAACAGAATATTGAACGGGAAGCGCTGCATGTAGGCGATACGTATTTCCGGCGGAACTTCAATCGCCGACAATTGCGGTGTTTCGGCCACTCTTCGCATCACGGTTTCAAACTAAGTGAGGTAGTCCACCCGTAACCCTGGCGCGCGGCTCTCGTAAAACGCAACACTGTCGAGATGCTCTGCAGCCGCTGCAGGGTGAAGTCGGTAGGTCACTTCAACAATTTCTTCGCCGATGCCCGAACCTCATCGGCGCTGAGCGATTTCACCACGCCGCTATCGATGTCTGCGGCGCGCCGAACAGCTTCATTTCGCCAAAGTTGCGCAATCTCAGCTTCGCTCTGGGACTCCAGGCTCAGAAGCAGTTTGTGCGCCAGCGCCGCGCGCTGCGTTTCAGGTAGATGCAATGCGGCGTCGTCGATGGTGTCAGTTGTCATGTTGGTCTTCGTTAAGTGCTAAGTGTACTGTAGAGGTCAAAAACAAATGATGCAACAATCAGCTCCATCGTTGACGAGCAATCATCACGCATGCCGAACCTGATACGCGCTCAAGCGCCCCGGCAATACTTCACCGCCAGTTCCACTCTTTCGACCGCAAAAATCTCCAACCCCTCCATCTTCTGCCTCGGCTTTTTCGCCTTCGGCACGATCGCAAGCTCCCACCTCGCGCCTGGTCGGGCGCTCGGATTCGCGAGCCAGAAAACATGCCGCAGGGCATGTTTTGTGTGCACGCTCATCCCAAGCGTGGGCGCTTCACGCAGGCGCTCATGCCCTCATTGCACTCACCGCACGCAACACGCCGGCTCTACTTCAGTGATAGTCCTCTTCCCGCTGGTGCCTGAGTGCGATAACACTGACCGTGCGCTCGTCCTCAATTTCGAAAAGCGCTACATACCCCGCACCACCAAACGGGATGATTAGTTCGCGCAAGAACGGGTTCGACACGTCCTCATCGGCCTTGCGGCAGGAAAACGGAAATTTCCTCAGAAATTTCATTCCCTCAGCAATTGCTTTTCGTGCGCGACGCGCGGCCGCGAGGTCCTGTACCACCAGAAAACCGATGAGCCTCTGGATATCTGCATCAGCTTCCTTGGTGAGGCGGACGGTAAACGTCATGTCTTTGCGTGTTGACGCCGCGTGGCCGGCTTTGCCTTGGATAGCGATATTGGTTTTTTCCTGGTGGGGTTCGCACTGGCGCTTTCGATTCTTGCGTCAATCTTGGCAAGCATTGCATCCACGGAAACATACTGGCCGCTCACTTTCGCCGCATCACGCGAAGCGATTCCGCGCGCGAGGAATGCTTGTTGCGACTGCCGGCGCTCGACATTGCGTCGAAGCGATTCTTCAACAAATCCCGAGAGTGTTTCACCCGGCTTCAACATCGCTTCCGCAGCTTCCCGCAATTCCGGCTGGACGCGCAGGGCAGGCATGGTGGCAGTTTTCATCGAAATCCTCTTGCATTACGTTTGCGATGCAAACATGGTATGCGTGAACGGCACGGGAGTCAAACGCGGGTCAAACGCCCCGACAATACTCCACCGCCTGCTCCACCCGCTCCACCGCAAAAATCTCCAACCTCTCAATCTTCTGCTTCGGCTTGTTCGCCTTCGGCACGATGGCATGCGTGAACCCGAGCTTGGCGGCCTCACGCAGGCGCTCCTGCCCGCGCTGCACCGGCCGCACTTCTCCCGCCAGCCCCACTTCGCCGAACACAACATGCTTGGCCGGTAGCGCCTTGTTCTTGAAGCTGGAGACGATGGCGAGCAGCACGGCCAGGTCCGCGCCCGGCTCGTCGATGCGCACGCCGCCAACGGCGTTGATAAACACATCTTGATCGAATACCGCCAGCCCGGCATGGCGGTGCAGGATGGCGAGCAGCATGGCAAGGCGGTTCTGTTCCAGGCCCACCGAGAGGCGCTTGGGTTGCATGCCGTGGCTTTCATCCACCAAGGCCTGAATCTCCACCAACAGCGGCCGTGAGCCTTCCTGCGTGACCATCACGCAGCTGCCGGGCACCTGGTGATCGTGCTGCGAGAGAAAAATCGCAGAGGGATTGGTGACTTCTTTGAGCCCCTTCTCCGTCATGGCGAAGACGCCGATTTCATTCACCGCACCGAAGCGGTTCTTGATCGCACGGATCAAGCGGAAACTGGAATGCGTGTCGCCTTCGAAATAAAGCACGGTATCGACCATGTGCTCCAGCACTCTAGGGCCGGCCAGCGCGCCCTCCTTCGTCACGTGGCCGACCAGCACGATGGTGGTGCCGCTGGATTTGGCGTAGCGCGTGAGGTGCGCCGCACACTCGCGCACTTGCGCAACCGAGCCGGGCGCGGACGTGAGCGCGGCGGAATAGACGGTCTGGATGGAATCGATGACGGCGACTTGCGGTTTTTCGGCAGCGAGCGTGGTGAGGATTTTTTCCAGCTCGATTTCGGCGAGCAGGTTGACGTCGTGGGTATCGAGCGTGAGGCGCTTTGCGCGCATGGCGATTTGCTGCGGAGATTCTTCACCACTCACATAGAGCACGGATGCGCCGCCGGAGATGGCGGAGAGTGCTTGCAACAGCAATGTGGATTTGCCGATGCCGGGGTCGCCGCCGATCAACACTACGCCGCCCTCCACTAAGCCACCGCCGAGGACACGGTCGAATTCGCCGATGCCGGTGGGACGGCGCGGTACGTCTTCGGCGCGCACTTTGGCTAAGGATTGCACTTTGCCGCGTTCGGCATTCACGCCCGCGAGTGTGGCGAAGCGGTTGGTGCTGGACGTTTCCGCCGCCGTTTCAACGAGCGTGTTCCAGGCGTTGCAGGAAGGGCATTGGCCTTGCCATTTTGGCGAAATGCCGCCACATTCGGTGCAGGCGTAATTGGATTTTGGTTTGGCCATTTAAATATCAGATCAGGTGTCTATATATTGTCGCCCCGGATTCATTCCGGGGCCAAAGTTTGTTTGTAGGCCATTGCGACGAGAAATGGAGCACTTTTTTGCACATGAAAATTTGGGCCCCGGAATGAATCCGGGGCGACAGTAACTTTGTCAGCCTCTACGACACTGGATCGCCGCCTACGCGGGGACGACGGGGATTGTGGCGGAAACTCAACAATGCGCGCGCTCGCACTGCGTTCTGGATTTGCTCACAATGCATCATTCGCTAGTGCGACCGAATATTGGGAATATGAATCGGTCGAACTTTGTGCAATGCGATGGGCAGGTATTTCTTGAACAACACAAAATCGCCGTCGGTCGTGAGCACCGGCATGCCGCTTCGCGCCGACACCGCGCAGATCAGAAAATCAGTGTTCGACCCTTGCAGTCCCTTTGCGCGGCAGCGATTGAAAAACTGCGCAGCCGTCTCGAAATCGGCGGGATGAAGCGCTGCGTCGGGGAATTCCGCGAGCTTTGATCGCAAGCGCTCAAACTGTGCCGCCTCGCGAATACCGGAAAGTACTTCCTGTCGAATCGGCCCGATCAATCCGACGTTGCCCTCTACGATCAAACGCGCGAGTTCGCGCGCCTCATCATCTGGAGCGGCGCGCAGTTTGGGTGACTTTGGCGCTCGACGCAACGCGAGCGACCACACCGAGGAATCGACCAGTACTTTCACGCGACTTTGCGCTGCTTTTTGTGGGAGAACTTGGGGTCGTAATCGATCTTCCCGAACTCCGCAAGAATTGCCTGTTGCTTAAGTCGTTGCACGTAGGCTTCGAGCGCGGCGGTGACCGCATCTTTTTTCGAACGATGCCCGCCAAGCGATTTGGCGGATTCGATCAATTGATCGTCGAGCGCGAGATTGGTGGACATGGGCAACTCCCGATTGCGATGCCGATTACGACACCCTAAACATCTATGCTGAATATTGATACAGCACTATTCTACACAACAAGTTGTGTGGAATTCAATCGTCCGAACAAATGCAGTTGTTTGGCCCAGTTCGTTTATACAGAGTTCGCGCCAATTCTTTTCGTCAATCGTGGCGCAACGAAATTCGGTCCCGGCCCGGGCGACTGCCCGGTTCATCCTGAGCCCGTCGAAGGGCCGGGGCGACAGGGATGTGTTGGACGTGGCTTCATTCGATCGTCGTCAAGGCAATGTCATTGTTTCAACAGCATCTCGATGGCCTGCCCCGCCGTGCTGATGCCGGGCAATGCAACATGGCAGAAGATGGCGAATGCCATCGCCGCAGCGGCCATCAGGCTGAACGGCTTCCAGGTTTTTTTCAACAGTATTGCGGCCCAGTTGGCGGAATCGAGTGCACGTGCGCCGCGCGCGAGCGGGGAACCCAACAACACTTCAAATATGACTTCCGCAAGAATGGCAGGCGCTTGATAGACGACGTAGAAGGTCGCACCAAAGATAGCGAACAGTGCGATGGCAATCAGAATGCCGGCAATGATGAGCAAGCAGCCGCCCTCGTCGCCTACATCGGCAACACTGCCAACGCCATCGAGGACGTCTGAGCCTGGCAAGTCCAGCGACACCGAGGTTTGCGGCGCATCCCAACTGCCACTTGCGCCGCCGCCATCGAAGCTACCGCCACCGCCTTGAAACGGCAATTCAGTTGGCGTCCCGGCGACCCCTCCGCCGCCAATATTGACATTGGGCACAATGTCGACGCCGGGATCGCCCGACCATTCATTTTTTCGCCCCCAATCGGCGCGCAAATGTCGCCCATATTGCGACAGATGCAACCACACCCATACACCGACAAAAAAAGTGCCGTATGCCAACAACAAAGCGGCTGCGTAACGGATCCACATTTCGGAGACACCGGCGCTGTGCATGAGACGCGTCGCAAGTAAGGCAATCGATACGCTCGCGGCAACGATCAGAAACATGTGCAGGCGCGTCGCGTACTGCGCCTGCAAGGCAATCAACAGGGTTTGCGGCGTGGGATTGGGAAGACGTGTCGCCGAGGGTTTTGATTTGTTTTTGGATCCCCGGGAATTCGATGGCATCAATCCACATCCACCATTTTCACGCGCGGCGCAACGGCGCAAAAAAGTTCGTAGGCCACCGTGCCCGCCGCCTGCGCGACCTCATCGGCCGGCATGCCCTCGCCCCACAAGGTCACCGGCGCGCCGACGTGCACATGTGGCAGGTCGGTGATGTCAGCGACCAACATGTCCATCGAGACGCGGCCCACCGTTTGCGTGCGTTTGCCGCCGACCATGATCGGGGTACCGCGTTCATTGTCGCCGGGTGCATGGCGCGGATAACCGTCCGCATAGCCGCAGGCGACGATGCCGATGCGCATGCGTTTCTTGGCCGTGAACACACCGCCGTAGCCGACTTTGTCGCCGCGTTCCAGCGTTTGCACGCCGATGATTTCACTGCGTAACGTCATTACCGGATTCAGCCCCAGCGAAGCGGCCGATTGATCGGCGAATGGCGACGAGCCATAGAGCATGATGCCGGGGCGTACCCATTGGAAATGTGTTTCCGGATAACGCAATGTGGCGGCGGAATTGGCGACGGAGCGTGGCAGCAGCGAGCCGTTCGCCGCATACGCGGTATCGACAAATAGCTTCAGCGGCTCACCAATACCCTCTGGGTCATCTGCACCAGCGAAGTGCGTCATTAGCGTGATATCGCCGATGAGTTTTTTTTGTCGCATCGCTTCCGCCTTGTGCAACGCGGCCGGATAACGCTCGGTCGGAAAACCGAGACGGTTCATGCCCGAATTCATTTTCAGAAATACGTTGAGGGGAATGGTGGGACGCTGCTGGACAAGCATTTCCATCTGGATGTCGTTGTGTATCACCATCATGAGGCGATGCTGGCAATAGACAGGAATCTCTTCTTTCGCAAACAATCCTTCGAGCATCAGGATCGACTGCTCAATACCGAGTTTTCGCAATTGCGCGGCGCTTTCCAACTCGAGCGTGGCGAAGGCATCCGCATCGTGCAATGCGCGCGCGACGCGCTCGATGCCGTGCCCGTAGGCATTCGCTTTGACGACCGCGAACACCTGCGATTGCGGGGCCAGGCGCTTGGCGAATTGATAGTTGTGGCGAAGGGCAGAGGCCGAGATTTCGGCGCGAATGGGGCGGGTCATTTTTCGTGGGTCAAGCAGAAGACAAACACGATTGTCGCCTCGAATTCAAACAAATTCTTCAGATCGTCATTCTCACGTCATTCCGGCGCAGGCCGGAATCCAGTCCGCCGTATTTCACGATATTGGTTGGACTGGATCACGGCCCGGCGCAACCCTTGTGGTTGTCCGCCGGGATGACGAACCAATCAATACCCCGTCGGCCCCGCGTAATTCTCAAACCGCGTATTCTGCCCAACGAAGGTCAACTTCACGGTGCCGATCGGGCCGTTCCGTTGCTTGCCGATAATGATTTCCGCAGCACCCTTGTCGGCACTTTCCGGGTTGTAGACTTCGTCGCGATAGATAAACAGAATTACGTCGGCATCTTGTTCGATGGCACCCGATTCGCGCAAGTCAGACATGACGGGGCGTTTATTGGGGCGTTGTTCCAGCGAGCGGTTCAACTGCGAGAGTGCGACCACCGGAACCTTCAATTCCTTGGCCAACGCTTTCAACGAACGGGAAATTTCGGAAATTTCCGTCGCGCGGTTTTCGCCGTTGGACGATGATGCCGACATCAGTTGCAAGTAGTCGACGACGATCATGCCGAGGCCGCCATATTGCCGCCACATGCGCCGCGCACGGGCGCGAAGCTCAAGCGCATTCAATGCGGCCGATTCATCGACCTGAATCGGCGCATCGTTCAGCTTGGTGAGCGCCTGATTGAGCTTGTCCCAATCGCGGCCATCGAGGCGCCCTGTGCGCAAACGCTGCTGATCGACTTTCGACACGGAACTTAAGAAGCGTCCCGCGATTTGCGTGCCGCCCATCTCCATTGAAAATATCAGCACCGGCAAACCGAGATTGAGTGCAACGTGTTCGGCGATATTGAGCGAGAACGCAGTCTTGCCCATCGATGGGCGACCTGCGACGATGACCAAATCGCCGGGCTGCATGCCCGACGTTCTTTCATCCAGATCGACAAACCCGGTGGCCACACCGGTAACCGCAGAGGGATTCTTGGAAAGCTCGTCGAGGCGTGTCATGACATCCGACAACAAGCCCGACATAGACAGGAAACCCTGCCCTTGTTTGCGGCCCATCTCGGCAATATCGAATACCTTTTTCTCGGCCTCATCCAAGAGCTGACGCGCTTCGCGGCCATTCGGCGAATACGCCGCATCGGCGATTTCCTCGCCCACGCGCGCGAGGCGGCGGGTGATCGCGCGTTCACGCACGATCTCGGCGTAGAGGCGGATATTGACGGCACTCGGCGTGCCTTCCGAAAGGCTTTGCATGTAGGCGATGCCGCCCACACCTTGTAGTTCGCCCGCGAGTTGCAGGGACTCCGACGTGGTCAGCACATCGGCTGGCTTGTTGTTCTCGATCAGTTTCGAGATATGCCGATAGATGCGGCGGTGATCGTCGCGGTAGAAATCTTCATCGCTGACGATATCGCCGACGCGATCCCAGGCTTCGTTATTCAGCAGCAATCCACCAAGCACCGATTGCTCCGCCTCGATCGAATGCGGCGGCAATTTCAGCGATGAGATCTGCGTGTCACCCGCTTCGTGGGAGTACATCGACAGGTGGTTAGGATTGGCGGCCATTCGTTTGTGGTCTTTATTGTTTTGTGAGGGCGTGGGGATCGCGTCGAACCGTGTGAACCGTGAATTTTGTCACCGACCAATATGCCATACAACGGAAAAGCCCGTGTATTTCTTGTGGATAACCGGTGTACAAATGAAAACCGCCGCATCGATTGAGGCGGCGGTTTTATTGCTGTCGCCCCGGATTTATTCCGGGGCCTGATTTATGCAAACTT